>NZ_JAVGJT010000011.1:0-259986 GCF_040948865.1 Pseudoxanthomonas sp. UTMC 1351
GCGCCTACACTCGGCGCTGGGATACCGCTCGCCGGCCGAATACGAACGCCAATGCATCTAACCCACCGGTGTCCACTTTTGCGTAGGAACTCCCAGCCGCTTCGCGGCTCGGCTTAACTCAGCAACTGTCTTGTAATCCGCTCTTCAAGCGGCCCCAGTCGCTTCCGCTTGCAACTCGTCTCGTCGCCGTGCGTTGATAATCGTCAGCAGCTTACGCATGCAGGCGACCAGCGCCACTTTTGCTAGCTTTCCGCGGGCTCGCAGTTGCTGATAGTGCGCTTTCATCAACGTCGATCTAGTTGCCCGTTATCGCGACGAGCGGCTGACAACCCTCAGCCAGCGAATAGCCAAGAGCACCGGCAAGGCTGCAACGTTAAGGCCAGCCACCGTCCGGCTGGAACTCGCCCTGTTGGGGGGCTCGATTCGCGCTGCGTACAAAGAGTACGAGCCGGGTGTGGTGCAGTCGTAGTTGCGCACGTCATTCCGGCGAATGCCGGAATCCATGTTTTGACGTGGACGGCTCAGCTTCAAGGTCAAAAATGGAACCAAGCTTCACCGGCCGCGCCGTTCGCTTCGCAGTCGCTGCGGTGACGGCCGAATACTCCCTAGTGACCAGCCGCTCCCCAGAGCTGTTCGAGGCGTTGGTCGCGGCCGCAGTTGTAGCGGTAGAACTTGTAGCGGACCGGATTGCGGCGATAGTAGTCCTGATGGTAATCCTCGGCCGGATAGAACTCCGACGCTGGAACGATCTGCGCCGCGATCGGCTGCTTGAAGCGGCCGGAAGCTTCCAGCTTGCGCTTGCTCGCTTCCGCCAGCCGTTGCTGTTCGGCGCCGAGAGTGAAGATCGCGCTGCGGTACTGGTCGCCGACGTCGCAGAACTGGCGATCGACCGCGAGTGGATCGATATTGCGCCAGAAAACCTCCAACAGCTTCGAGTAACTGACCAATGCCGGGTCGTAGCGCACCAGCACCGCCTCGGCATGGCCGGTGCGGCCGGCCGATACCTGCTCATAAGTGGGATTGGCGACGTGGCCACCGACATAGCCCGACGTGGTCGACTTCACCCCGGGCAGCTTGTCGAACGGCGGTTCCATGCACCAGAAGCAGCCGCCGGCGAAGATCGCGACGGCGGTCTTCGCAGCCGGTTGCGCAGCGGGCGATCGTGCAGTGGTCTGAGCGGTGGCGCCGATCATCATGGCAAGCATCAGCAGGCCAGCGATCATGACGACCGCGCCGGATATGCGATGTCGAAAGATTTTCATGGTCAGCTCCTCAAGGCGGGTAGCGGCTGACCCTTCGGCACGAACGCGAGCGCCACGCCGTTGTTGCACCAGCGCTCGCCGCGCGGCGGTGGACCGTCGTCGAAGACATGGCCCTGGTGCCCGCCGCAGCGCGCGCAGTGGTATTCGGTGCGCGGCAGGATCAGCTTGAAATCCTTCTTGGTGCCGATATGGCCCGCGATCGGCTGGGTGAAGCTGGGCCATCCGGTGCCGCTGTCGAACTTGTGTGCGCTGTCGAACAGCGGCAAGTGGCAGGCGGCGCAGACGAAGGTGCCGTCGCGCTTTTCCTTGTCCAGCGGGCTGCTGAAGGACGGCTCGGTGTCCTCCTCGAACAGCACGCGGTAGGCGGCCGGGCTGACCTGGTCCCGCCAGGCTGCGGCGGGCCTGTTCAAGCGGACGATCTTCGACGACGCAGTCTTCGCGCCGGCCGGGGCTGCGGCCGCGCCGGTGTCGGACGCGCGCGAGCAGGCGGACAGCCACGGCAGTGCGATCATCGTGGTGAGGGTTTGCAATGCATTGCGGCGGTTCATGAGGAGACTCCAACGACAAAGAGATGCGGATTTGTAGGAGCGCCTCTCAGGCGCGACGCCTTTTGCGTACGTCAGGGCTCGGTCGCGCCTGAGAGGCGCTCCTACAGAAGCCTGGGGAATGAAGGTCGCGCACCCAACCGGGCGACGACACACAGGCTTCGACGGTGACGCCCATTACCGCTTGCCGATCACCCACAGGCGGTCCTGATCGCGCAACAGGAACAGGGCCAGGCATGCCGCCAGCATTGGCCACGCGGCGAAGAACAGGATGTTCGGACCCTCGTACGGCGCCAAGTACTGGCGCCAGGACACGAAGGTGGTTGCCGCGTGCAGCAACAGCACCGCACCGTAGGTCCAGGTGCGGGCGATGCCAGCCAGGAACGCCAGCACCAGTAGCAGCTGCGCGACGCCGAGGCCGACGACGATGCCTTCGCCGATGCCGGGCACGCCGTAGAAGCCGGCAAACACGCTGCTGGAATGCTCCGGGCGCACGAACTTGTCCACGACCCAGATCAGCATCACCGCGGCCACGCTCACGCGTAGCGCGAGCAGCGAGATTTCGAGCTTTCGGGTTGGTGAAGACATCGGGTTTCTCCTGGTCAAGTAACGGGTTCGAGCGCAGCCGCCCGGGTGTCCTGCGCGATCGCGGCCAGCGCGTTGCCGAGCGACGCGGCGTCCATCGCATCCAGCGGCAGCACGAGCAGGCGCTGGATGCGATCGGCGATCAGGTCGGCGGTGCGACGGAAGGCGAGAGCGGTTTCCTGCGCGCCGCCGCGGGTGGAAGAGGGATCCGGGCAGCCCCAGTGCGTCGGCACCGGCGTTCCCGGCCAGACCGGGCAGATCTCGTGCGCCGCGTTGTCGCAGACGGTGATGACCAGGTCCATGGGCACGGCATCGGGTCCGGTGAACTCCTCCCAGGACTTGCTACGCAGACCGTCGATGCGGCAGCCGAGCCGGTCCAGGGTGGCCAGCGCGTGCGGATTTACCGTGCCCGAGGGCTGGCTGCCGGCGCTGTAGCCCTGCAGGCGTCCTTGCCCCAGGTGCGTGGCCAGCGCTTCGGCCAGGATGCTGCGCGCCGAGTTGTGCGTGCACAGGAACAGCACGCGGCGGACGGGGTTCGACATCGGCATGGTCGTGCTCATGTGAGTGCGCCTCCGCAGCTGGACCCTTGCCCCGCGGTGCAGCCGTAGCAATGCCCGCCGACGGCGATCCGGCGCGGCACGTCGTGGTCGAGCAGGTCACGCAGGTGGGTCGGTCGGTCGCGCCCGGCCAGCGGCAGCTTGAACATCTGGTTGAAGTCGCAGTCGTAGAGCTGGCCGTCGTAGCCGACGCTGAGGGTCGAGCGGCACATGACCGAAGTGAGGTTCTCGTCGCGATGCGCATTGCGCAGCGTGGCCATGTAGCTCTGGAAGTGGCCCTTGGACAGCAACCAGGAACCGAAGCGCTGGATCGGCATGTTCGCCAGCGCGTACAGGCGGTTGAAGACGATGCCGAAGTTCTCACCCAGCAGGCGGTGATAGGTCTGCTCCAACGCCTCCTGGTTCGGCGGCAGGAACGCGCCGTTGGGGTTGTAGACCAGGTTGAGCCGCAACGGGCTGCCAACGTGGCCGTAACCGAGCGCGTTGAGTTGCTGCAGCGCGCGGATCGAGTTTTCGAACACGCCGTCGCCGCGTTGCTCGTCGACGTTGTCCTGGCTGTAGCAGGGCAGCGACGCGACGATCTCGACTTCATGGCGGGCGAGGAAGCCGCCGACCCACTCGTAGCCGGGCTCTTCCATGATGGTCGGGTTGAGCCGGTCCATCACGTGCAGGCGCGCGGACTTCGCCTGCTCGACCAACCAGCGGAACTGCGGGTTCATTTCCGGCGAGCCGCCGGTGAGGTCGAGGTTCCGCACCTGCAGGCGTTCGGCCACGGTGAGCGCCAGCTGCATCGTGGCCTGGTCCATCGCTTCGGTCCGGCGCGGGCCCGCGTTGACGTGGCAATGGATGCAACTCAGGTTGCAGCGATAGCCGAGGTTGAGCTGCAGCGTGGTGATCGCGCCGCGCTCGATCTCGGGGAAGTCGCTGTCTTTCAGCAGGGGCCAGGTGTCGTGCATGGACGTCTATTGCCGGTTGGCGGGAAGGAGGGGGTCGTCGGCGAGCGGTTGCCGCAGCAGCGCGATCAGCGTCTGCTCCTGCGCGGCGCGGAACCCGGGGAGGCCGATCTGCATGCCGCGGTGGCCGTCGCGCGGTTGCTCGATGCGCGAGCGGAACAGCTGGTCCCACAGCGAGAGGAAGTTGCCGTAGTTGCTGTCGGTTTCGTCCCGGTGCACCGAGTGGTGCACGCGGTGCCAGTCCGGCGTCACCAGCACGCGCCGGAGCTGTCGATCCCAGGCATGCGGAATGGCGACGTCGGCGTGGGTCAGCAGCGCGAACGCGGCGAGCAGCATCTCGTACACCGCCACCGCCGCGAGTGACGGGCCGAGCGCGGCGATGACGGCGAACTTGTACAACATCGACAGCACGATTTCCGCCGGGTGGAAGCGCAGGCCCAGCGTCACTTCGAACTGCAGGTCGCTGTGGTGGACGCGATGGATCCGCCACAGCTGCGGCACCACATGGAACCAGCGGTGCTGCCAGTAGATCGCCAGGTCGAGGACCACGATCGCGACCGCGAACTCCAGCACTGCGGGCATATCGACCATGGCCAGCAGGCCGACGCCGCGGGTCGTCATCTGCCAGGCGAACGCGACCGCGGTGAGCGGCAGGATCAGGGTGACGAGCAGCGTCGACACCGCCGCCAGGCCGAGGTTGCGCCAGCGTCGCCCGCGCGCCGGCGCTTCGCCGCGCGTGGGCCACGCGCGCTGGCACAGCAGCAGCACCAGCAGCAGGGCGGCGACGACCAGCAGCCGGGTGGGGCCGGCGTGCGCGAGCCACCAGGCGTTCATGCGCCCGCCTCCGCGATGTCGGCCAGCGCTTCGAATTGCCCCATCAGGCGCAGCTGCGCCTGCGTCGGTGCGGCGAGTGCCGCCAGGCCGGCGCGCACGTGGGGGATGTCGTCCGCCGTGTCCAGGTCGCGCAGCGTTTCCAGTTCGAGCCAGGCGCCGGATCCGTGCATGACGTGCATGAACTGCGCCGCGGTGTCCGGCGCGCTGTAGCGCACGCGGGTCCACGCGGCGTCCTCCAGCGATGCGTTGCCACCGAACAGCCAGAAGCCGCCATCTTCGGCGCGGCCGATCACCATCCGGGATTCGCTGCCGGACAGCCAGTCCGCCGCCCGCTGCAGTGCCTGCGCGGTGAGTTGTGGCGCATCGGCGCCGATCAGGATCGCCGCGTGATGCTGTCGGCGCACCTGCCGGTAGACCTGCGCCATGCGCTCGCCCAAAGAACCATCGCCTTGTGGCAGCTGCGGCAGGTCAATCCATGCATCGGCAGGCAGCGCAACGTCTTCCGCCACGGCCCAGTACGGCTCGATCCCGCCGTGGTCGCGCGCCTGCATCGCCACCGAGGCCACGGCTTGTGCCGACGACAGGTACAGCGCCTCTGCATTGCGACGTCCGATCCCCGGCCACAGCCGGGTCTTCACCGGCGACAGCGACGGTGTCTTGACAAAGATGATGACGCCGCAGCTCATGACAGCGCAGCTCATGACGGCTGCCCCTGGCGGGAGAAGCGCCGCGCCTGCTCCGCGGTCGCGCGCACGTGCTCGCACGTCGTGGCCCACCAGCCGCGCTGCGCGTACTTGCGCGCACTGGTGTAGACCGGCGCGCGCAGCGCGCGCAGCGGAATGTCGAGCGCACGCGCCGCCCAGATCGCGGCGTGATCCTCGCCCGCGCCGAGGTTCTCGTCGAAGCCGCCGATGGCGTCGTACACGCGGCGCGGCATCAGCAGGCCCTGGTCGCCGAACGGCAATCCCAGCAGGCGGCTGCGCACATGCGCCCCCAACGTGTTAAGGAACATCAGGCGCGGGCCGTCGTGCAGGAAGCGCAGGTCGAAGTAGCCGATCGCGGTCGCGTCGGCTTCGACGAAGCGATGCAGGGCATCGAGGGTCGAAGCCACGATCCGGGAGTCGGCATGCAGGAACCACAGCCAGTCCGCGTCGGTCCGGGACGCGCCGGCGTTGAGTTGCCGCGCCCGTCCCGCGATAGACCGGACCACGGTGACGTTCGCAGGAGGCTGGTCCACGGCATCGTCTTCGAATTGCGCCAGCACGAGCACGACCTCGCGCACCCGCACATCGGCTAGCTGCGGCAGCAACGCTTCCCAGGCGCGATCGCCGGGGCCGGCAGGGATGACGATGGCGAAACTCGGGCTCATGGCCTTCAGCAGCAGGCGCCGGCGGATGCCGCCGCGGTCGTGGGGCCGGTACCGCAGTCGAACAGGCCGAAATGAACGCGCTTGTCGCCGAGTAGGTCGAAGTGCGCCGCGAAGCGCGACTGCGCGAGCATGTCGAAGGTGTTGCCGCAGACCCGCATCGGGTTGCCGGTCTCGAAGCGATGGTGGTCGTCGAGCACGAACGCATGCGGCAGGCCGGCGATGCTGCCGCGATAGGTGGCCATCTGGCCGTAGTCCTCGCAGCGATCCTCCAGCGGCAGGCGGAACGCGCGCATCGTCATCGAGCGGAATCCGACCATGCCGATCCGGGCCTCGATCTGCGGATCGAGCAGCGGAATCGGCGACTGGCTGACGCCGCGTGCGTCGGCGTAACCCAGGCGTTCGAGCATGCGGCGGAAGTCCTCGATGTACAGCGCCCCGGCCAGGCATTCGCCCAGCAGGACCGGGTCGGTGCGCAGCGCGTCGGGGATGCGGCGGTCGGCGAATACGTCGGAGAAATACAGCTCACCGCCGGGCTTGAGCACACGGAAGATCTCCGCGAACACCTGTTCCTTCTCGGGCGACAGGTTGAGCACGCAGTTGGACACGACCACGTCGACGCTGGCATCGGCGATGCCGCAGGCCGCGAGCCGTTCGATGTAGCCCTCGACGAAGCGCACGTTGGACTGCGCATGGCCATAGCGCCGCGCGTGCCAATCCTGGTGGCGGGTGGCGACCTGCAATTGTTCGGGCGTCATGTCGACGCCGATGACGCTACCGGACTCGCCTACGAGGCGCGACAGCAGGTAGACGTCGCGCCCGGTGCCGCAGCCCAGGTCGAGCACGGTCCTGCCTTCCAGCGCCGGCGGCAACGGCGAGCCGCAGCCGTAGAAGCGATCTTTCACTTCCGGGTGCACATCCTCGAGCAGTGTGCGCAGCGCCGGCGGCATGGCCTCGGCCGGGCAGCAGGCGCCTGTGCGCAGGTCGCGCGTGGACTGGAGCACGTCGCCGTAGTAGTGGCGGACATCGTCGTGGGTGGTGTGCAGGTTCATTGGAGTCACCAGGAAATCAACGCAGAAGGAGTCCGAGACCGAAGGCGAGGGCGCTCGCGAGCGGCAACGTGATGCACCAGGCCAGCAGGATCCGGCGGATCACATTGGCGTGGCCGCTGCCGTTGCCTGCGGCAATGCCGAACAGCGCGCCGGTGCTCACGTGCGTGGTCGACACAGGCAGGCCGAAGCGCGATGCGCCGATGACCAGGGCGGTCGTGACCAGGTTGCCGCCGAGACCTTCGCCGGCATCCATCCTGGTCACCTTGTGCGCGAGGGTTTCCGACACCCGGCGCGATGCCAGCAGGCCGCCCAGCGCCATGGCCGTCACCACCGTGAGCGAAGCCGTGCCGACACCCAGGCCGCCGCCGCCCGCGACCATCAGCGCCGCGATCTTCGGCGTGTCGTTCAATCCGCGCGCGAAGCTGACCGCGGCCGCGCTGCCCAGGTGCGCGCGGTCCAGCCACAGGCGAACCGGAAGCGAGGCGACCCTCCGGCCGGGCTCCGGCGCGCATGCCGTAGCGCCCGCAGTAGCGTAGACAATCGTGGTGCGTGCGGCGGCCAGCGCCGGGCCGTCGGCCACCATCTCGACATCGGAGCACACGCAGGGATCGCTTTGCGCCGGTCGCGCACGCAGGCGTCGCACCGCCGGCACCAGTACCAGCGCCAGCAGCAAGGCCAGCAGCGGCGAAACCAGCAGCGGCAGCAGCATCGCCTTCGTGGCCACTGCCAAACCGACCTGTTGCGGCACCACGGCGAAACCGGCGCCCAGCAGGCCGCCGAGCAGGGCGTGGGTGGTGGAGACGGGCATGCCGGTCCACGTCGCCAGCCACACGGTCATCGCCGCGCCGCCCGCGACCGCAAGCAGGAACGGGAGCGAAGCGGTGATCTCCTGCGGCACGATGTCCCTGCCGCTGAACGCCACCAGCAGGCCATTGGCCACGTAGATCGACGCCACGCCGCCGACCGCGGTGGCGACTGTGGCGAATGCGATGGCGCCGCGATGACCCACGAGCCCTGAGCCGACGAGGGTGGCCGCGCCCTTGATGTTGTCGTTCGCGCCGTTCGCGGCGGCGAGTAGCAAGGTGAACAGTACGAGCAGGATCAGCGACATGCGATCAGCCCCGTCGCCAGGTGAAATAACGCGCTGCGTACTGCAGCAGGCCCTGCGGCGCGTTCGCACGCTTCCACGCGCCGGCGGCGTACTTGTTGGCCTCGCTGAGCGTGGGATAGATGTGGATCGTGCCGAGCAGTTTGTTGAGGCCGAGGCCGTGCTTCATCGCCAGCACGAACTCAGCGAGCAGGTCGCCGGCGTGCTCGCCGACGATGGTCACGCCGAGGATGCGGTCCTTGCCCGGCGGCGTGAGCACCTTGACGAAGCCGTGGTCCGCCGAATCGGCGATCGCGCGGTCGAGGTCGTCCAATCCGTATTTGGTCACTTCCACCGCGATGCCCCGCGCCTTGGCCTCGTCTTCCGACAGGCCGACGCGTGCCACTTCGGGATCGGTGAAGGTCGCCCACGGGATCACCCGGTAATCGGCCTTGAAGCGCCACAGCGGCGCCAGCAACGCGTTGATCGAGGCGTACCACGCCTGGTGCGCGCAGACGTGGGTGAACTGGTAAGGGCCGGTGACATCCCCGGCCACCAGGATGTTGGGGAAGCTGGTCTGCAGGAACGGGTCGGCTTCGACCGTGCCATTCTTCCTGATTTCCACGCCCAGTTCCTGCAGGCCGAAGCCTTCCACGTTCGCCTTGCGGCCCAGCGCCAGCAGCAGGCGATCGAAGGGCAGGGCGACTTCATCGCCATCTTTCTCGCAGACCAGGCGGTCGCCGTCGCCATCACGTTCGACCCGCAGCGCCTTGCAGCCGGTCATCACCCGGACGCCTTCGGCGCGGAAGCGCGACTCGACCTCGGCCGCCGCATCGGCGTCCTCGCGCGGCAGCAGGCGCGGCGCCATTTCCACATGGGTCACTTCGCTGCCGAGACGCGCGAACGCCTGGCTCAGTTCGCAGCCGATCGGGCCGCCGCCGAGCACGAGCAGGCGCTTGGGCAACGTCCGCAGCTCCCACAGGTTCTCCGAAGTGAGGTACGCGACGCTGTCGAGACCGGGGATGCTGGGTACCAGCGGCCGCGCGCCCGTGGCGATGATCATGTTTCGTGCGCTCAGGCGCTTGCCGCCGACTTCGACTTCCCACGGCGACACGATCCGGGCCTCACCGGTGACGACCTCGACGCCGAGCTTCGTGTAGCGCTCCACCGAGTCGTGCGGCTCGATCTTGCGGATGACGCCGTGCACACGCGCCATGACCTGGGCGAAGTCCACCTGGGCGTCGACCCGGCCGATGCCGTAGCGCTCGGCGTTGCGCGCATCGGCCATCAGCCGCGCGCTGCGCAACAGCGCCTTCGACGGCACGCAGCCGGTGTTGAGGCAGTCGCCGCCCATGCGGTCGCGCTCGATCAGCGCCACTTTGGCGCGCGCCGTCGCGGCGATGTAGGCCGACACCAGCCCGGCCGAGCCGGCGCCGATGACGATCAGGTTGTAGTCGAAGCGGCGCGGGCGCTTGTGCCCGCGGTACACGCGCCGCGCCGCCAGCCAACGCGTGAACCCGCGCATGATCAGCGGCAAAAAGCCCAGCAGCGCGAACGCGCCGATCAGTCCCGGCGACAGGATGTCGGCCGGCTCGCGGATGCGCGCGAGCTGGGTGCCGGCATACACGTAGGCGATCGTGCCGGGCAGCATCCCGACCTGGCTGACCCAGTAGAAGGTGCGCGTCTTCAGCGCGGTCAGCCCCGCCAGCAGGTTGATCACGAAGAACGGGAACACCGGCACCAGGCGCAGGGTGAACAGGTAGTAGGCACCGTTGCGCGCGATGCCATCGTCGAAGGTGCGCAGGCGTTCGCCGTACTTTTCGCGCAGCGCATCGCGGAACACGAAGCGCGAGGCGAGGAAAGCGAGCGTCGCGCCGATCGAACTGGCGAACGACGCCAGCAGCGTGCCTTCGAGCAGGCCGAACAACGCGCCACCGGCGAGCGTGAGCACCGCGGCGCCCGGCAGCGACAGCCCGGTGACCACGACATACGACGCAAGGAATCCGCCGGCCGCGAGCCATGGATGCGCCGCCGTCCAAGCCTGCAGCGCGTCTTGCCGCGCCTTGAACGCTTCGAGGCTGAGTTCGCCCAGCAGCCCGCTACGCCACAGTGCCAGGGCGGCAACGACCAGCACGATGGCGAGGATCAGGCGGGTTCTGGAGCGTGACATGCGTTTCCTTCGGAGGAAGTGGACGGATTCTCGTGATTCCACCAAGCGCTGGAATCCGTTCCGATGTGGCGATTTCAAGAACAAGGTCGGTGTGGACTCCAGCGTTTGCTGGAGTGACGACTCACCCGGCCTTCCTCGGGCAGCGGACAAAGAAGCTCAGCGCCGCGCATGCCCGATCCACGAGAACAGCGGACGGCCGAACAGCAGGCACAGCAGCGACAAGATCGCCACTGCGCCCAGATGCCAGACCAGCACCATCAGTGCGCTCTCTTGGCCGTGAATGAGGGTGACGCCTGCGGCCGACAGCGCAGCGGCGCTCAGCGCCGCCAGCATCGCGGTCGCCCTCGGCCGCACCACCCCGGCATGGCGCACCATCAGCAGCAGCACCAGGCCCAGCGGCACGCCGGTCATGGTGATCGCCAGGGCGCAATGCCAGCTGGTGAACTGGAAGAGGAAGGCGTCGCTGCCGATGCGGGCGAGATCGCGCAGGCAGCCCCAGCCCAGCCCGCTGAGCCACAACAGCAAGGTCGGCACCGGCAGCCATGCCCATGCCGGCGAACGGCCAGGCACGCTGATCTGGAACACGGCATAGGCGGCGAGAATCCCGGTCAGCACGCTGGCGATCCATTCGATCAGCGCTGGCGCGGCGGCGAGCTCGGCGGCCAGGCCCGGACGCAGGCCGATGGCTGCGGCGATCAGCGCGACGATCGCGGTCGCCATCGCGATCCACAACGCCGTGCGCCGCATCGGCGACGCGAGCGGCCGCACCGGTCTGGCCCGCGATGCCAGCTGTTCGATGAGGGTATTGGTATCAGTCATGGTCTTGCCCCTTGCTGCCGAGGGCCTGCTTCAACGTCTTCAGTGCCCGATGGCAAGCCACTTTCAATGAACCCACGCTCTGCCGGCTCTGCGCCGAGGCCTCGCTCAACGACATCTCGCCCAGATGCAGGAGCCGGATCGCTTCCTGCTGCTTCGGCGACAGGCCGGCGACCGCCTCGTGCACGCTCTGGGCGTCGTGCAGGCGCGCGGTGGTTTCATCCGGCGTTGGCGAGGTTTCCTGGAAGTGTTCCAGGTCGTCGTCCGTGGTGAACTCGTGCGCGGAGCGGCGCGAACGACGCCGCAGCAGGTCGATGCAGCGGCGTGCCGCGATCGTGCTCAGCCAGGGCTTGAACGGACGCCCGCGTTCGTAGGTGTGGCGGATGTCGTGCACGACCAGCAGGATCTCCTGCACGGCATCTTCGGCGTCATCGCAGCGGCCGAGATAGCGCTGGGCAATGGCGCGCAGATAGGGCGTGATCCCGACCAGCAGCGCGTGGTACGCATCGCGGTCGCCATCCTGCGCACTCACCATCCATGCACCCCAGAGTTCACCGCTGTCCCGCGGCTGTCCGGGAGAACTCGCGGATGCAGCCGATGCGCTGCGCAGAGGCATGGGGATCGCCTGCTCCGGTCTCGGGAAGGGAAGGATGTTGACCATGATGCGATGGTCCGATGCGATAACCAAGCCGACATCCGAGCCTAGGCGCGCGCGCGCCGCGCGACCAGGTGGTCGAGCGACACCACGCCGGGGCCCTTGGCCATGAGGTAGAGCATCAGTGCCGCCCACAGCCCGTGCGTCGCGAACGCGCTGGGATAGACGAAGACCTGGATCACCAGGGTCATCACCAGCAGCGCGAATGCCGAGAACCTGCTCGCCAAGCCAACCAGCAACAGCAACGGCAGCACGTGTTCGGCGATCGCGGCCATCGGCGCGGCAAGCTCGGGCGGGATGAGGGGCAATGCGTACTCGCTGCGGAACAGCTCCAGCGCGCTGTCGGAAATCCGTGGCCATCCGAACTCGACGGTTGCGTTGATCGGATCCAGTACCAGCCCTTCGATCTTGGTCTGGCCGGACATCCAGAACGTCATCGCCACCGAAAACCGCGCCAGCAAGGCGATCGTGCTGTGGGGGATGCGGCTGAAGATAGCGATCGTGTGGTCCACGATCCTGACGGCGCCCGCGAAGAGAGATGCATGCGAGCCGCGGGAGGTGGCGAGAAGGGTGGTCATGTCAGTTCTCCGATGTGGTATCGAGTCCGACCACTAGGCCGTGACGGATCAGGACGGCGAACAGCGCGCTGTCGTCGACGTGTGCGGCGGCGGCGTGCGCCTTGTCGAAGGCCGCGTCCAGCGGTTCGCCGTTGTGCAGTGCGTCCAGGAATGCGATCGCACCCGGCGGCAGATCGGTGACGACGACCTCGAATGACGGGCGCGCGACCAGCGCGTCCTCCGCCTGCTCGACGTCGGTGCCGGCAAGGTCCGCGTCGGACAGGTCCTGCAGTCCCTGGTGTGTCCGCCAGATGGAATACGCCGCATGGCGCGACGCAAGCCAGTGGCAGGCCGGATGTAGCGTGACGCGGGCGGATGCCAAGCGCTCGGGCGCCGCGAACAGCTCGCGATATGCGGCCTCGGGTATCGGCGTGGCATCGGCGGCGTGATACGCGTGGATGCGCAGCGCTTCGATCGTGGCCACGTCGGCCAGGTAGGGGATTTCGGCCGCCGGCAGGAAGCCTGCCACGAACCGCGGGAAGTCGATCGCGTAATCGGTTAGCACCGGCGTGCGCGGCGGCGTCGTCAGCACGCATTCGCGCGCCATGGCGCGGAAGAACTCCACGCCGACCAGCGCCTGGGTGACGGAAAAGGCTTCGGCCAGCGCGTCGATCAGGGTCACCACGAAGTTGTTGCGGTGCACGGCGAACCGGCGCTCGGCGTCCGCGCGGCCGGCGGCCTTGAGCCCGGTAGGCGCGCGCCGGGTCGGCACGCGCAACGCGGCGGCGAAGTCCTGCTGGGAGGCGGTCGTGGTCATGCCGCCATCTCGGCGGGCACCGCGCAGCTATAGCGCAGGATCGCCTCGGCGCGCTGTGCCTGTTCGCGCAGCGTTGTGTAGGCGGGGACATTGGTGTCCCATTCGATCAGCGTCGCCACCGGCCCGGTCAGTGCGAGCGTGCGCGCATACAGCGCCCACACCGCATCGGCGACCGGCGCGCCGTGGTGGTCGACCAGCAATGCTTCGCCGCCGTCGGAATCGTATTCCTCGGTGTGCCCGGCGAGATGGATCTGCCGCACCGCGTGCATCGGCAGCGCGACGAGGTAGGCGAGCGGATCGTGGCGGTTGTTGTGGCAGGACACGTACACGTTGTTCACGTCCAGCAGCAACCCGCATCCGGTGCGTTGCACGATCGCGGCGATGAAGTCCGGCTCGCGGTAGGTGCTGCCCTGGAATTCCAAGTAGGTGCTGGGGTTTTCCAGCAGCATCTGCACGCCGAGCCGCTCCTGGACCTGGTCGATGTGCCCGCAGACGCGGAGCAGGGTTGGTGTGTCGTAACTCAGCGGCAACAGGTCGTTGAAGAAGCGGCCGTCGTGGGTGGACCAGGCGAGGTGTTCCGAGAACGCCGCGGGCTGATAGCGCGCGATCAGTTTCGCCAGCCGGTCCAGATGCAGCGGATCCGGCGGCGCTTCGCTGCCCAGCGACAGGCCGACGCCGTGCAGCGATAGCGGCAACCGTTCCCGCAGCGCGGTGAGTTGCGCGTGCGGTATGCCGCCATGGCCCATGTAGTTCTCCGCATGCACCTCGACGAAGCCGGGCGGCGCACGGTCCGCCTGCAACTCGTCGAAATGGCGCGGCTTGAATCCAACACCGGCCCGCGCGGGCAGGCCGGTGCCGGCCGGAGAAGCATCGGCGTGGTGCGTGCTGTGGGCGAGGTTCACCGAGCGGTCTCCGGAAAAGCGATCGCGGCTCAGCTCGACTTGGTCATCTTGGCCTCAAAGGCCGCCAGCTGACCGTACCCGGTGGGCGAGGTCTTCGAAGTCGTCTTGGTGCAAGTGCCGGCAGGCACGTGCTTCCAAGCATTGGCTTGGTGATTGGTCTTGGCGGTGCCCGCGCAGGTGGTGCCGGGACCGGCGGCGCAATCGTTCTTGCCGGCGAGGGCCACGCCGTAGCATTTTTCCTGGGCGGCGCCTTTCTCGCCGGCCTGTGCTGGCGCGATGCTCATGGCTAGAGCCGAACCCAGCGCAGCAGCGAGGGCCAAGGCGGGAACGGCGGACTGGAAACGGGTCGTCATGGAAGTTCTCCTGGGAATGGGTAGTAGCGAGGCGCCGACGAACCGCGTATGGCAGTCAGGGCGCCGCTCGCATCAGGAGACTTCGTTCGAGGGGGCGAATGGTTACATCAGGCTGGAAGAAGCGCAGACGCCGCTGCGCGATCACTACGCCCCCGGTTTCGCGGTGATCAGACTCCGCTTCGATCACGAATTGGAGGGATTCGCCTTCTGGAAGGGAATTTTCACCGGAGCGATCGAACGCATTCTCAAGTTTATCTACGTCGCAGGCTCCAATCGGCGCTCGAAACGACCGACATTCGGAACTCATCTGCCCGGCAGCGTCTGCGCGGGTACGGATACCGCAGTCTCATTGATGTAACCGAAAAGCCTCCTCGGGCGAATATAGAGTCATGACCACGTTTTTTTGACCTTTCCGGGTGCCGCGTTCCCCAAAAGCTGCTTTGGATCGGTCGCAACGATAAAACTGACATTGGCTCGAGCTAGGATTTTTCATGATTTGCCCCGTGCTTATTCGCCTAAAAGATCGGTTACTTAGCGTGGCGGCAGCTGCTGCCATATTAGCCATCTTCACACCGACGGCGTGGGCCGCTCCACAGGCGTCTTCCAATTCGACTACGACCTATCACAGGATGCAGATCGACGGCGTCGGGGTTTTCTATCGCGAAGCCGGACCGAAAGATGCGCCGACAATCGTCTTGCTGCATGGTTTTCCGACGTCGTCCCGCCAGTACGAAGCGCTGATCCCGCTGCTGGCCACTCGATACCACATTATCGCGCCGGATTACCCGGGCTTCGGACAAAGCGACGCACCCGAACCGTCCGCCTTCCCCTATACGTTCGATCATCTCGCGAAGGTGATGGAGGAACTGCTGGTACGACTCAAGATCGACCGTTACAGCCTGTACATTCACGATTATGGCGCTCCGGTAGGTTTCCGGATGATGCTGGCGCATCCAGAGCGATTGGACGCGCTAGTAACGCAGAACGGCAATGCTTATCAGGAAGGCCTGGGCAAGAAATGGCCCGGCATTGCTGAATTCTGGGCTGATCCGAAAGGGCATCCGGAGGTTGTTGACGCCTTCTTGTCTTTCGACACCACGATGCAGCGTCATACAGCGGGCACAAAACATCCAGAGCGCTACAATCCGGAGGCTTGGCTAAGCGAGTTTGCGCACCTTGCAAAGCCCGGCCAACGCGCGATCCAGTCGGCGTTGCTCTACGACTATCGGAACAATGTCGCGGCCTACTCGCAATGGCAGGCTTGGCTTCGCGAACGTCAGCCGCCAACCCTGGTTGTATGGGGAGCCAATGACCCTTCCTTCATCGCCGCGGGGGGCGCGGCGTTCAAGAAAGACGTGCCTGACGCGGAAATTCACTTGCTCGACGCGGGTCACTTTGCGCTAGACGAGAAGACCGACGAGATTGCGCGCCTGATCCTCGATTTTATGGCAAGGCGTTCGGAATGAGTTTCGACAAAACAAGGTCAACTCCGGACCGTTGTCCGTGCGCACCGCGCGGGGATAGCCACGAAAGCAGGCGATCTGCTCCAGTACGCGCACCACGTAGGCACCACTGATGCCGTGATCCACTGCGATGTCCGCGCACTCGTGGGTGAAGTAGTCGGCGAGGGTCAGGCACTTGATGCGGCGGCCATTGGCCAAACAGCAATTAGGGACGCCGACACCAGAGCATCCGGGCGAACCATCGCATTTCGCAATCTTGGTACTTTTATATGCTGTTGCGCATCAAGTACATCGGCTAGTAAAGGCTATTGCTAGTGAATGATACTACTAGGTGTTGCCCGCTAGTAGAGTGCGCCTCTGTTGCGTGCTCAGAGAGCACTCGCGCAACACTCCGACTTACGGCGCACCGCAAAAGCTCGATCGCCTAGTGCCTCTGCTACACCTCGGCGGCAGAGCCGGTCCAAGACGGGCCGCAGACATCATCCGTCAGTTGGCGGGGAATCCACCGCGATGCATCTAGGCCACGCCAACCTCACTAAATCCCCTGGCGACCAAAGCGGGGCGAAGGGCATCAAGCGCAGTGGAAGGAACACCCAACCACACCAGGTTCCTCGCGCGCGTCACGGCGACGTAACCGATGCGACCCAGTTCCGTTTCCGCACCCCGCAATAGCGCTTCGGCGTGATCCTTCTCGGCGAGGTACAGTACAGCATCGAGGGTTTCGCCTTTGACCTTATGCACGGTGTGAATGCGTAAGTTCGCGTGTGGGCCGGTGGCGAGGTCCGCACCTGCGTGCAGCGGTGCGTTCCTCAGTTCGGTCTTGGCTAGTCGGCTGCCTAGGTTGGGCACTGGCTCAAGTCCATGATCTTCTTGCAGGCTCGCCATGAGGGCACGGATGTTTGCGAGTAGCTGCGGCTGCCATTGAGTGTCGGCCACCAGCGTGGATGCAGGCAGTCCCGTGCCCGGATCGCGCGTGAAACTCCAAATGAGGCGTCGCACCGGTTTCATCTCCGGATGACGAGTTGCCTGGATGACAGAGGCGAGCCACCCGTCCCCGGGCTTCTTCAATAAGCCAGCTATACAGCCGGCGACGACTTTGAATGCCCCTGAAAAATCCCGGCGCTGATCACGCAGCAGGGCAGCGCGTGCGAACTGCTTAACCAGCCCTTGTCCGATCGACGCGTCGGCACCGACTAAGGCGGCAGCGGTCGCACTGGCACGACAGACCACTGCGGACTTATCCACGCACAGGCCTGCCGCGGCGACAGCGGCCTGAAAAGCGACCAGAAGCTTGTCCCGATCGGCCTTCTTGTAGCCAATGAAAAACGCGCCGTGAGATTCCTCCGGCTTAGGCCGATCAGCCGTATCAACCCGGCTCGCCAAAGCGTTGGCCAATGCCACGACAGACGGGACTGAGCGAAAGTTCCGGGTCAGCGCATAGCTGCGCACACCGGCCCGTTGACCATAGTCGGTCAAAAATTGGCCGTCCGCGCCCGCGAATTCGTAGATGCCTTGCGACGGATCCCCAATCAACGTTACATGTGTCCCGGCGTTGGCGAGTTCTTGCAAGATCGCCTGATGCACCGTGCCGATGTCTTGCGACTCGTCAATGAGGACGTGTGGGTAGCGCCGAACTAGGGCTCTTAAAATCAGACGTTGGCGCTGCAGGGTGCGCAAAGCCCACACTTGTCCCAATGAGTGGGTGTAAGCCCCGATAGCGCCCAGGCGCGCGACAACCGCGGTGCCCCCATTGATGGGGATCAGCGTCTTGTTCATTCGGAAACCGAACTGCGTGGTGCCGCCATGATGATTCGCGACGACCTTCTCGATCTTATCGTGAGGGACCGGGAACGCTTTTTTTCCGTTCGTCGGTTGCGCCCAAAACAGGAAGTCCTTGTTCTTCAGGAACGGCTCTGCGCCGGAGATCAGGAAGGGAGCTCGAGAGCAACCCATGGTGCGCGATGCATGGGGGCGCAGGATATGGGTGGTGATGAAGCCATCCAGCGTATCGATCTCCACCCGCTGTCGGCCACGACCTGGCGGCAGCGTCTGAGCCAGAGGCAGGTAGGTATCTCGGAAAGTTTGGACTGCGACGTTGGAGAAGGATAATAACGCGACGCGCCCGCGGCTCTCGTCCAGCCGTCGACGGATCTCGATAAGGCGATGGACTGCGGTGTGCGTCTTGCCGCTGCCGGCGCAGGCGATCACCGAGAGAGGTGCCAACGGGGCGTCGACGATGGCCCGCTGCTCGGCCGATAGTCCCATCATGCGGGCACCGCGACCTGGCATGCATGCGCGATTGCATCCTTGAGGTACTGCGGCACGGTGCAGGGAATTTTGGGGTCGGCCAGGGCTTGGGCGAGCGCCTGTCCGAAACGCCCTTTTTGCACGTTGGTATGCTCGCGCTCAAACATGCCGCGAAACAGGGCTCTCGCTTTGGCCGCGTCGCCCACCGCCGCATCGACTTCTGCCTGTACAGTCGCCCCGATGTTTGAGTGCAGCTCCTTCAAGACCGTCAGCATCGCGCTTCGGTTGTCCGCGTGCAGTGCTAGGTCATACTCGAGGGTCTTAACGCCATGAAACACGCGCACCAGTGCGTCCTCTTGGGCCTTCATCAGCGCGGTGTTGGCCGAAACTGTCACTGTGTCGCCTAGCGCTGGATATATCGGCTGCGCTTTGCTTCCTTCGCCGGGCACCTCCATAGGATCGGCGTCGGTGATCAACGCGACCGGAATTTTGAGTGCCTTTTCGCCAAACAACGGCAAGAAGGAATCAAAATTTAAACCCTCGACACTGATCAAGCTGACCCCGTGCTGCCGCAAGTTCATTTGCTGACGTTTGGCCAGTACGCTGACGAGCATTAACTCAGCCGCGCCTTCAACAAAAATCACGCGTCGCGCGAAGAACATTTCTGCTCGTGTCACGTCCAGGTAGCGCTCGAGCTTCTCTCGCTTTCCCTTTGCGAATACGATCGTGCGGGGAAAGAAGGTCTCGACCGCTGTCCCCGTGTCGACCAAGCAGGCGAGGGTGTCGAGGTTCGCAATGCTTGCGAAGTTCGGAGAATGGCTGGTCACAAACAGTTGCACCGGCTTTTCGCCCTCGGCTGCATGCACACCCTGCAAATAGCGCAACAATACAGCCTGCAACTGCGGATGGAGGTGTGCTTCCGGCTCCTCAATGATCAGGCTGCGGTAGCTGGCATCCGGGTTCCGCGCCAGTTCGCTCAGTACCACAGCCATAAAAATCAGGTTGTTGAAGCCCAGGCCGTTTTGCTCGATCTCCAAGGCATCAACCGATAACGACAGCCGAGCGGCCAATCGCTGGAAGTCTGTCCCGCTGAGACCCACCTTGAGGGATTGTGCGAGCTGCGCGCCGAGCATCGTGCGATGCCGGAGGTCGATCGCAGATTGCGTGGCCTTGATCGGCGCATGTTCGCGCAGTTCATCGTCGAGTGCTTTGAGTGCCGTCGTGATCTTGTCCTGACCGGCGGGGTCGGACAGTAAGCGCATTAGCCGCGACAGTTGACTGCTGCGTCCGGGCTTCAATCCCTGGGATGCGTCACGCAGCGGCGGAAGGTAAACGCCGCGCAGGTTTTCTATGATGTCGGAGGGCAGCCCGACGTCTTCGTGATCGCCACACCAACGCTTGACGCGCAGCCGGCCCACATTGTCCGGCTCTGAATAGCGTACGGTGAAGTGGGCCTCCAAGGCGCCATCAGCATCAGGCTTGAGCGCAGGAAGAAAATCGGCCTCATCGTCGAGGTCCAGTCCCCTGAAGACGTACTGAAAGGTGATGCCACCTGCGGCTATACCGCCTTTGGGCTGATGAACGTCCTCGATGCCCAGTCGCGGGTACGGCTCGTCGTGCCCGGCAAGCAGCGCCCGCAAGGCGTCGATGACTGCTGTCTTGCCGACGTTATTCGCGCCGACCAGCACGTTCAAACCCTCTTGGAAGCTTAGCTCCGCGATGCCCAGCTTGCGGAAGTTGGAGATAGATAACTTGGCCAGATACACCGCCGTGTGCCCCCTTGAGGCTGGTAGACCGCCTTAGCCTAAACCGGCAGCCGCCGCGGCTGGGATTTGGGTGTCGCCGACACCTTGGCGCGCAGCATGCTGATGCTGTGGCTGAGCAATAGACCGGGGGCTGGTTCATCTATTTAACAGCCTCGGGGCTAACGCGACCGGACAAGACAATGGGTTGGCGGAGGGTCACGGGATATGCGGCCGTCCGCCGGCCCGCCATGGTCCGCCCAGACATAAGCGAGGTAGCCTGTTGCATTGAGATGGACATGCATGCATACTGAACACATCAATACGCATATTTATGGCAATAGACGGCATATATGGAGCATTATTCAATCATTCTCGCCCTGCTACGAGCCGCCCTGAAGGACCCTAGTCCGGCGGTGACCTCGCATGCTGGCCGCTTGCTCGCGGCGCTGCGTAAGGATGGTCAAGACGAGCAAGCCGCGCAGCTCGCCAAGCTTCTGGAGCGGGGAGAGCAGGCCGGCCGTATGCAACCTAGTCGTGTAGTGCTATCGCGCGCCGCCCTTCCCGGGGAGGCGATCACGCCCAGCGTGCGTCCGCCGGTCGACAAGGAAACCGGGGCCGCGCTGGCCGACATCACGTTGCCAGCGATGCTCCACCTGGCCCAAGCCCCGGTGCTCAACAGTACTTTGCACGGGTCGGTGGAAGCGCTGATCGAAGAGTGGCGCCATCTCGACCGGCTGCGCGCCATGGGCATCCGCCCACCCTTGAACTGCCTATTGTTCGGCGCCCCGGGGACCGGCAAGACGAAGCTGGCCCAACTGGTCAGTCGTGAGATTGGCCTGCCGCTGGTAACGGCCAGACTCGATGGGCTGATTTCCTCGTACCTCGGGACCACGGCGCGGAACATTTCCGCACTCTTTTCCTTCGCCAATCGCTACCAATGCGTGCTGCTGCTCGACGAGTTCGATGCCATTGCCAAGGTGCGCGACGATCCTCATGAGGTCGGTGAAATCAAGCGCGTAGTGAACACCTTGTTGCAATGCTTGGACCAACGCAGCGAGTTGGGCATAACCATTGCGATCACCAACCATGAGCAATTGCTCGATAGCGCGATCTGGCGGCGCTTCGACATCCGCGTAGCTGTACCCAAGCCTGATCTTGGTTCGCGCCTGGACATTGTCAACCGCTATGTTGCTCCCTTGGACGTGTCGCTGGCTGAGCGACGCTTTCTGGCGTGGCTCACAGAAGGGCTCACCGGAAGCGAGATCGAAACCTTGGCCAACGCTATCAAGCGTGCGGCCGCGATGAGTTCGAACCCCGAGTTTTCCGTTCTGGACGCACTGAAGGTGCATGCGTTGCTTAGTTCCAACCACCGGCAATACCCGCGCTGGGAGCAGCTTCTTAGCCCTATCGAAGCGCTCGCAGCCACTTTGGCAGGCGATCGCGAACTTGCCTTTACCCAAGAAGATCTCGCGCGCTTCTTTGGCAAGGACCAATCCACCATCAGTCGCTGGATACGCAAGCATCGTGAGGTGACGTAGTGCCCAACAATCCACTCCAAATCGTTCTTAATGCCAACGACTACCAGCGCATCCCGGAGCGTACGGGGGGTGGGGCGGTCAAGGACTTCTACCGGGGGCGTGACGAAGCATTCGTTGTGCATCAGCAAAAGTTATTGACCGACTTGGACCAGATTGGGCGCGCGATGGGGCGCGGCGATCGGCCGGTGCTCGCGTACATGCACGTTACGCTGGACGAGGACGCGTGGGCGAAGACTCGGCGTCCAACGGTGAAGGTGATGCCGCCAGCGAAGGTGCCGCTGGTCGGAGGCTCCAATTTGGGCGACATGATCGTGGAGCTCACGCCGGAGAACATCGCCGCCATTCGCGGCAGCATAAACGAGGCGGAAAAAGACGTGGCGCTAGTGGCCGACAGGGAGAGCGGAGAGCTCAAGCCCAAGCCATCGCGAGCGCGCGGCGAGGTCGGCGCTATTCGCGCGTTGCGCGCTCATCACGCGGCGGATCGGCGGTCCTTCTCGGCCGAAGAGGCGATCGCGTGGTTGGCCGATCCGCGCACCGGTGGCATGTATCTGGTTGAGACCTTCATCGACCCCCGGCACGCTGATGATGAGCGGACGCGCGCACTGCGGCGCCGCGCGATCGAGGCGTATGGCGATCTGCAGCAGGGACTGGAGCAGTTGGGCTTGCCCCTGGAAGTCGAAGACACCGGGCAGCGTTGGAAAACCATGCGCCTGTTACTGTTGCGGCTGCAGAGCCAATCGCTGGCCGCGCACGAGACACTGCTGCGGTTCTTGGATGAGCATCCGATCGTTCGTCGCGTCGCCCTGCCGCCTATTTTGGAGGTCGAACACGCGGCCGTTGCGCCGGCCGGTGGCCCTACGGTCATCGCACCGCCACGCACCGACACCGGCTATCCGGTCCTGGGCATCATCGATACCGGCGTCACGGCGCTGCCCACCCTCGAGCCCTGGTGCATTGGACGTACTGACCTGATACCCGGCGGCGGCCAGAACCGTTCCCATGGCACCTTCATCGCCGGATTGTCGGCGGCCGCGCAGGTGTTCAATCCGCACCCGGTGTTCGACGAAGTACCCTGCAAGTTCTTCGACTTGGGCCTGCACCCCACGCAGGACGATGTCTACGACGACGTCTACCCGCGCGGGTTCCTGGACTTCCTAGAGCAATTGGATGCGGAGCTTCCTGCGGCGATCGCGACCGGGACGCGCGTGTTTAACATGAGCTTGTCGATCGAGCGGCCGGTGTCAGATGCCGGTTATGGCGATTACGCCACGCTCCTCGATGAGATCGCTGACAAGCACGACGTCGTGTTCGTGCTGCCGGCCGGCAACCTCGAGGGCGCACTCTGGCGGCCGACGTGGCCAGACCAACCCGTGGACGTCGCGCCCATGCTTGCCGCGTACCGCTACACCGGCCAGGACCGCTTGCTCCAACCGGCCGAGAGTGTTCGCGCCGTGTCGGTGGGCGCCACCGACCCGCCGGACGCCAAAGGACACCTGCGCCCGGCCGTATACACGCGGCGCGGCCCCAGCACCGCCTTGGGGCTGAAGCCCGACGTGGCCCACGTTGGTGGCCAAGGCAGCCACACCCCTAATCTTTTATCCCTCAACCCAGCCGGCGCCACTGTCGCCGGCATGGGCACCAGCTACGCAGCACCGCTGGCGGCGCGCACCTTGGCCGCCCTCAACCACCTGATTGAGGGCGAGGTCCAGCGCGAAACGCTGATCGGCCTGCTGATACACCACGCGCACATGCCCCCACTTCTCGCCGATGCGCATGTGAGCAAGTACGCCTCGGATTTCGTTGGGCATGGTATCCCGGCCCATGCTTTGCACATGCTGGAGACTGAAGACCATGCGATCACGCTGGCCTTTGTCGGCACGCTGCAGGCGGCGCACGAGCTCACCTTTCCTTTCACTTGGCCGGCCAGTTTGGTGAACGATGCCGGTGCGTGCCGCGGTCGTGCGCGTATGACCTTGGCGTACCGCGCGCCCACTCACCGCCAATTCGGCGCCGAATATGTGCGTGTCAATCTCGAGGCGTACCTGCGTCAGGAGCAGATCGACACCGCAACCGGTGAGGTCAGCTGGAAGGGACGATTAAAATCGGAAGGAAAGGTCTACGAGCGACACCTGATCGAGCACGGCCACAAATGGTGGCCAATCAAGCGATTCGAGCAGACAATCCCGCGCGGTCAGGGCAATTCCTCGCAGTGGCGCTTGGTCTTGGATTCGCTGTGTCGTACGGACGTGGAGTTCCCGGAGGAGGGGGTGCCGTTCGCGGTGATCCTCTCGCTCGATGATCCGTCTGGCCGCGCACCAGTTTTCAACGAACTGCGACAAACGCTGCGTAACAGTGGTGCTCGCATCGCCGACATCCGCACGGCCGTGCGCGTGGGGCCGCGTGTGTGAGTCATCAGACCGGTGCCGATCGCCTTGGAACGACGGTCGGCACCTTCAGCAACGGATCGTTCCAACCACTAGAAGACGCAAGGAGATTTCTCATGGCAAAGAAACAATCCGGTGACAAGACGTCGACGCTGGCGGGCAAGGTTCTGTCCGGTAGCAAGAAGGCCACGCAGAAGGACGCCAGGCAACTGGCGGCTTCCGTGCTAGGCCAAGACGAGAAGAAGGGCAAGCGCAAGTAATAGGCTCGAACGGTAGGCGCGGATCAGCGGGACGGTTCCTCGTCCCGCGCGATCAGTATCTGCGTAAGCGATGCCAAGGGATGGAAGTCATCGGTTAACCGATCGGTGCGCACTTGGCCGTCGGCTTCGAGGAAGTGATGCATGGCGGTCGGGAAGTGCCGGGGATCCACAGGGTGCTGGGCGCGAGGGTTGTGGAACAGATCCATCCCCTCTGACCATGTCTCGTCGTAGTCCTCGTCGACGGATAACACGAACCGGAAGGGCTCCGCAGCATCGGGGTCGTGATTCCACGCCGTTCCGGTGCGCAGCATATGCACGCGCCGCGATCCGAACCCAGCGACAAATCCCATGCGGTTGAATTTGGCCAGCGTAGCGCCGCTATTGAACAGTACCGCGCTAATATGCTCGGCACCCTCGAGGTCAAAGAAGCCAGACGGAATGACCTTCGTCCGCCAGCGATGCTCGGTGACCCTGCGAGGCACGATGACCAAGTGGCCACGATCGTCGCGGTGCCAGTCGTGGTCATATCCGTACAGGTAGATGCCCAGGCCTGTACGCGCGAATACCATGGATTGCGGCGCATGGAAGTCCTGAATAGCAAGGATCAGCGGCTTGTTGGCCACATGCGCGAGCTCCCAGTAGCGTCTACGCAACTTCGAGGTCAACGCGCTACCGAACTTGATGGGAATGTACTGCTTGAGATAGGCCTGCTGTTCCTCGGGCGTGGTCGGCTCCGGTGCTGGAACGACATTGCCCCGCTCATCCTGCGTTGGATTCGTGGTCGTGACCTCGATTGCAATCTCGCCATTGCCATCGTTGGCCATGTAATCCGGTGCGGCGCCGACGTGCTCGATCGAAAAGCCATTTTCGACAAGCAAGGCGAAGACATAGAGCTCCAGCAGGCGCGCATCGAAGGCGGCGGACTGGAACTGCTCGATGTAGTTCCCGTCGATGTCCTGGTGCCAACGCATCATCGACCGGATCAACTCACGCGCCGGGCTATACCCTTCGCCCTCCCGTAAGATGGCGAAGTTCGGATGCAGCCGTGCTTCCGGCACCTGAAGGGCGAAGAAGTCAACCGCCCCGGGCGGTTCGTCGCCCTGGCCGCGCTCCTGCTCGAGACGCGCTAGCAGGTCGGGGGCTTGAATCTGTAGCGCGGCGACCGCGAGTCCGGGATCGTCGAAGAATTCCGTACCGTGGATCCAGCGAAAGCGCTCAGCGTGGTCCCGGGCCAAGAATGCGGCTTGATAATCCCCATCCTGGCGATCTCGCAACACCAACCCGAGTAGACGGCCGTCATCTGATTCGTACCAGGCACACTCCTCGATGAGCCACATGGCCGGCCCGAATCGGCAGTACGCTGCTAACGCATCGAAACGCGCTAGGCTGATAGGGTGCATAGGTACCTCAGATCGTCTTCCTGTGAGGGTTTTTCCTGGCGGGACAGCCCATGCATCCAACAAAAGAAGAGCGGCGCCATCAATCGGTGACGATAACCTAGGATCGGCAGGATAGGCGATAGCCTTGGCGTCGCTTTGTTCTTGGAGCGGAGTAGAGCATCTATCGCCTACCGACCAGTCTGCAGGGAGCAAACGAGACTCTCTGCCCCGGAATCCAAAAGACGCCTACAATCACTTGAGGTGAACTTATAAAAAACCAATGCTAGTCGGACGACTGCCCGCCTAGCTTAATGAGGTGTCGCAATGACCACCGAAAAGTCGGGTCAATATAGTGCAGACGGAATCAAGGTCCTCGAAAGTATGGGTCCTGTCAGAGCTCAAGGCTTCACCATCTCCTATGACCAAGGCTTAGATGAGCCGGACCAGAAGATCGACGCATGCTGTGCGTTACTGCGCGCTGATAAAGACCTATGGTTTGTGAGATTAGAAGATATGCAAGGGCGAGAGATGCTCGTGTATCGTGACCCTCGCCCCTGATCCGCCGGTCTCCTTTGAAAGAGGACTCGGAACAGGGAGTAGGGAAGTACTGCATGCTAGGCGTAGACACTAGTTGCCCCGTGTTGTAAGAACTACTTCAGGGTGCTCACATCGGCATTGGGAAGTGCCCCGATTTGCGCCAACCTATCCCTCGAAGCCTTAAAGAATTCATAGAATTGAGACCATTTGCTGAAACCGCCCAGTTCGCCAACAGCTCGAATCATGGCGACATGCGATGCCGTCAGGAGCGCAATTTGAGACTCGAGTTCGGCGATGCGTAAGTCGCGCTCAGCCAGGGCGCTCGCAGCGGCTGCTCCAGACAGCCTGCCTGGACGTGCTCGCCATCTGCGAAATTCCGCCTGCCTCTCCTGATACTGCTCGAGCAGACGGCTACGTCCGGCGCTACGGGTAATGGATGAAGCGGCCTTGATTCGCGGATGCATTCGCGCGACTGACCGTGCTGTGATGTTCTCGTCGCGGGCGAGCAGGTCATCGAGCACCCTGCGCATCTCAGCATCGATCTCGTTAGCGTCATTTTGGGCGTCGTTAACCATCCATTACTCCTGCTTTTCGCGGAACAGAGAGATCAGGCCCGTCAGGGAAAGGCTTGTCACCATCCTTAGTGGATAAAAGCTTCCGCACGCCATCAAGCCTTACTTTGGCATGTTCAATTTGATTCGTGCGACCGATGCTCTTCGATGGCCTGGCTTCGGCGGTCTCTATCGCTGCAACCAGCTTGAGTTCGAGCGCTCGCAGATGGCGACGGTTCTCAGGCAAGTTGGTCGCCGAAAGGTGGCGACAGCCGGAGAAGCACTCCAAATGTTTCGGGCATGGGTCGACCGTAAAGCTGTTCAAACAGTGCCCATAGGGAGTCGCATGAAAGCCGTCTGCTTCCGCTTTCAGAAACTCGAACGCAGCGGTGTCGCCCTCGCTGCTCTGGATCCGCTTGAATGCCTCCACGATCGGACCGCTGGCTTTGCCGGATTGGATCATCTTGGCAACAGTACTAGCCTTCTCGCCGAGCGCCGTCTCGACGTCGACGGGCAGTTCGAGTTGATCGAGCTCTTCCGCTAGGCTGCGATGATCGTACTCATAGCTCTGAGCCACGCTGCGACGATTGAAGCGTTTGGAGATGATGGTGTCAGCCACGCCCAGACGGAAAAGCTCGGTGTTTTGTAGGTGACGCAGGGTGTGGGAGGTGAGCACCAAGTCCTTGTCGCCATCAGATTGCCCATAACGTTTGAACAGCGTATCGCGGGATTTCTGCTCACCAAGGGAAAGATTGACCAAGCTCGTATCGGGGCGGCCAACGGAGAGGTATCGGGTGACATCGCAGACTCCGTTATTTCGCTCCTCAGCCAGAGATCGTTTCGGATGCAGGAAAAGGAACTCCCAAGAAGCAAAACTGCGATCCGTCAGACTGAAAAACTCAGTGTCCGGCAACTTTGAAGCGGTCGCGACGCGAAGGTAATTTTCGAGATCTCCGATTTTCACGAAGACCTTGCTCATGTCATGTTTGTCCCTGATCGAAATGGCCGTGCCATCAGCGCTTCTTAGTGCCAATGCGCCACCATCCTTCCCTTCAAATTCGGCCATCCGACGAAAGTACATGCGAGCGGTCGCACTCATTTCGCCTTGAAGACGCACGCTCCTCTGATCCTGCATTTTTTGGAGCTCGTCGAAGCACTCGGTCGAGTAGTTTTGCCGGCACTTCTGTATCCAAGACCGCTTTTGCTCCTCGCTCATGTTTAGCCAGAATGGGTTTCCAGTGAGGCGAGTGTAAATTTGCGTGATCGGGACCAACTCACTGAGCGCAAAGTCTGGCAAAACGCGCCCTGTCTCGGTCTGCTTCCTCAGCGTGTTTCGTAGCGGGTTGGTGATTGCCGCAGCACGGGTCAGGGTCTCGCTCACAATCTCCTCGAACATCTGGGGAACGTAGTGAGTCTTGCCGATGAGCACCTTGCTGTCGGCGTTCTTTGCCTGCTGCTTTTCGGCGAAGTGCCGGATCATGAGCGATTGGGAATACCCACCTAGCTCCGCTGCAGGCCGTTGCTTCGAGTCGTAGTAGTGCCGGTCCGTCCGCCACTCAGCGGGAAGGAGCGTGGCCTCTCCAATTCGGAAGCCTGTCAAGATCATGATGCGAATGGCTGCAAAGCGCAGTTCGTCCATGAAGGTCAGGGGCTGCTCGGTCATGACGATCCGGACCAACTCCCAAAACGCGCGACGTTCGGGTAGGCGCTCAGCGCGTTTGCGATCTTCCAGGTTGTGCCGAATCTCCGCTTGAGAATTGAGAAATTTCGACCGTCGAGTGGCTCTAGGCTGGAGACGTGCGGCGGCGAGGGCAGGGTAGAGCGGTCCCACATCGGCCAAGTGGTTGGAATCAAATAGCACCTTGGCCAGCCCCGCGATCAAATCGCCAAGCTTGCCCGATGCCTGGATGCTGTTGCCGGTACGAACCGCGAGAGCCATCTCGTCAACAGTGACACTCCACGGCTCGGTGTCTGCCGCACACGTAGCGATCACGCGCAAGGGACGTGCCACATTGTTGGCGATGTGACCGAACGAGTTGCGGCGAACAAACAGCTGTTCCATGACGGCAGCTTTGATGAGGTCTTGCCATGCGGGCGACAAGGTGCGACCAGACAGGACCGGCAGCCCTTTGGAAGAGCGGGCTTCGTTGAGCGCATCAAGTGCCGAACTTTCCGAACTGAAGTGGCGCAAGCGATGCTTGGGAGCGACGCCTCCTGCTAGCGCAGTGAGGTCCCAGTCATGCCCTTTGATCGCCGTGCCGCTCTGGTCCAAGGGAATTTCCCAGGCAACTCCATGCGTTGCGGCCAGCTCTTTTCCGAGCTGGATGAAAGCTAAGTAGTGGGGATTCAAGACGGCGAACCTTCGAGCTCAACCACCACCGCCTGAACTTCGGCGATCGTCCGTTCAAGCTGTAGATAGGCGGGCGAAACCGCGTCGCCACGAGATGAGTCATGGAAGAACCGCGCCACATCCCGAAAGTCGGCTAGAACTTTCGAGTGCATCTGAACGTCGTGAATCGGCATGAACTTCCTGCAGCCGTAGCAGGACAAGATCGGGTTGTAGGGACACGCAGCCTGCCCGGAGGTGCATCCACCGATCCCCGCGATCGGCACACCATGTGGCGCTCCGCCGACCTGCTGAGATTCCTTCAACTGCGCGAGTTCTTCGGGGCCAATAAACCGGTCGTGGGCAATGCGAGCCACGCGCTGATAAATCTCGGAGATCCCCAGTGCTTTGTTCACCCGCTCAGCCTGGTTGGCCGATGTTTCGTAGTACACAAGCGCAGTAGTCATATCCGAGTGCCCAAGGAACTCGGCCAGTTCCTCTTGGCTTGCGCCGGCGTCAACGAGGCGTTGAGCGGCTGTATGCCGCAGATTGACGGCAGTCGCGCCGAGCTCGAGCACATCGCGAAGTAGGGAGCTGATGCGACGACTTGCTTCATTAGCGGATGTGGCACCGAACACCCTAGCGCCCACGTCATCGCCCTCAGCCTGAAAGCGCCGATCGATCTCGACGAAGAGTGGGGTCCACTCGCGTTTCACTCGCCTAAGCAGCGGCTTGGCGGCACTGGAACTCCGCTGTTTTGCCATGCGGAATGTGATGTGGACGGACGCAAACATGTCGACGCCTTCTCGACGAACTTTTACGTCACGAAACGTGAGCATTGCAATCTGAATCGGTCGCATTGCGAACTGGTACGCACAAAGCAACATCGCTGCGTCTTGCACATCTTCGAGAGCCAGCAACGACTTTTTTGCCTGGAGCGCCGCTTCATCCAAAAACCGAACTACCGCAGCTTCATCGTCCACCGAAATAAAGGCTTCACCGGACCGAACAACGGCGTATTTGTCTTTAAACGGGAGGGGCAGGGCGGATATGACGTCGTGATAGGAGTCTGACCAGCCATTGATGCGATGTTGGCAGAGCAGTTTGAGGATCGATTTGGCGCAGGAGTAGGCGTCTGTAGGCAAGGTTTTCGCGAAGAGCGAGGTCCAAACGGATGAAATGCCTGTGGGTCCAGCACCCAAAAGTCCAGCAACATCTTCTTGTCCAAAGTGCTTTCCACCGAGCGTGTACTGTGCGGCGGTCCTCGGCGCGAAGTCCTCTCCAATGATGCGCAGAAATACGTGTTTTAGCAGGATTCCAAAGTCCTCTTGAGCCAGATCGAAATCGATGTTGATAACGCTTCCATTCGCATGGACTGCAAAGCGGCTGGCTGCTGCAGGACCTTGAATCGAGCGAAGCGTGTCATCGAAATCGTCGTAGTACCTAATCACCGACGGCAATGGTGGAAGTTGCGCGACGACTTCGTGCAACACTGACGTGTCGAGCCATGGACGATGATCACGCTGTAGATCCATTTGTCTTTCCAAGGGCGAAACTCAGGAAGGAATTGCTCTCAGAACCTCTATTCGATCGTCAAATGCGTTGTTCCACACCGACGACAAACGGTCTTCAAACACCGCTCGCGCATAGCGAACGGGCATTTGGGATTCCCTCGACCAGCCGAAGAAGGCCCGAAGTTTCTGCAGGGCTTCATCCATCGAGTCCCCTTCGTGAAGCAGCTGATTCAGTCGCACTACGGCACACGTATGACGAAGGTTATGGGGCGTGACCGACTGTTTTCCGCTGCGGCCCTTCAAATCTTTGAGGATAGGCGGAGGTAGGCAAGCGGATATTTTCACGAACATCTTAGTCAGGGACTCGGTCGACAGCGGGCTGTTTTGCTGTGTATTGAGCAGGAACGCGTGATCTGGCTTTCCTCGATAGTTTTCCACGTAGGTTTGGATCAGCCCAGCGGTCGTTTCGCTCACGGGCAGTTGACGGATAGAAGTTGCCGACTTGATGCTGGGCCGGGAATACCGCGGATCATCGTCGTCATCGGAATACGGGCTCTCTTGCACGTTCATCCAGCAGCGAGACCTCTGCTGCCTTTCATCAAAGCCGTCCTTGATCACGTCCGCGGTAAGCAACAGGAGCTCGCCGCGTCGAAGCCCCTGATGGAGCATCGACAGGAAGGAAATAAAGGCGAGCCATCGCGTGTGCTGTCGTGCAAAGGGATTGGTAGCCGATGTCGGATCCAGCATTTCGTAGAGCGCCTTGATCACGCTCGCTGGCAATGAACGGACCTGGCTCGGTTGACGGCTCCTGCGGACGTGGAGCTGCCCGTACAAGTGGGATAGCCGATGCAGGCGAGCTTCAATCTGTCGGAGACGGTCGGTTGGCAACGTTGACTTAGACAACCAGGTGACCACCGACTCGACAAATGCTAAGCCAGCGCGCCAACGTGATTCGTCTGCCGGACCAACGGAAGATTGATTACGGATCGATATGAACCAGGACTCCAGGATGTCGGCGAGCACAACATCGTTCAGGTTGCCCAAGGCGTCATCTAGCGCGTGGATGCCGAACTGACGGTCCGCGTGACTGTACAAACTCTCGATATACCGAAGCTTCTTTACCTGGCTAGATGCGGCGAGGTCATGGTTGGACATTAACGCCCAGACGCTAGCCCAGTAGCGAGGCAGCCTGTGAACATCGTCAACAAGCAAGGGGCCACGCAGTGAGGCTGGAACCTGGGGATCCGTAAGCACATTGAGCAAAGGCTGTTTCCCGTTGAGGAAGCAACACTATATGTACCATTGAACATAGGCTCTGTGCGGACAAATGGCTCCAATCCAGGGCTTCCACGCAACACCGGGAAAAGTACTAGATTTTCGCATAATGCATATTATGTAAATAAATGGATCCATCCTAGGCGGTCCCCCGACCTGTGGCGCGCCGGGTTGCCCATCCGCACCGCCGCCTCGATGATAGAACCCTGCTCTCCGTTCGCCGACGGCAGCCGTTTCGGGCGCGCGGTACGAACATTGCATGCGGTGTGTTGACTCAAACCATATCAGCGCTCTGCGTTCCAGCCTGTGCACAAACGGGCGGCCAAGCGTAGTGGGCGATATGGATCGGTTGCCCACGGTTCGGGGAACACTATCGCGATTCGTCTCGTTCGGTGAGACTAGATTTTTTAGAATGAGCTAATTGGAAGCTAAGGATTGCAATGCGTCCATCCAATCTGAATAAAGAAAATGACATCCCGCCGCTGTTTGAGCGGTTGCCACTTGAGTTGTTCCGGCCGCTTGCCGCCAGCAACAGCCGCCGTTACTGGACGCTGCTCTGCCGTCTGATCGACGAAATGTGGGGCGATGGTGGTCGCTCGCCGGGTGAGGAAACCCCCAAGTCAGTCGTCGTGCGCAAGATTGAAACCCTGCTGGCCGTCGACGACCCCTGGACAGAAGAACTGGATACGCCAATCGTCAACCGGGCGCACGAGATCGTCCGCATCTTGACTGACTCCGGCTGGTTCAGTCTGCGTCGCCGCGGGGTGGCCGAAATGATCACCGTGCGGCCGGTCATCGCCCAGTTCTACACCGTGCTGTGCGAGTTCGCCTGTCACGAGCCAGAGTTTCTCGGCAGTAAGGTCCGCTCGATCTATCTCAACTTGCGCGCCGTGGCCAATGGCGAAGCCACCGGCGACCAGTACGCTGAGGCCGCCAAGCAGGCCAAGCAATGCATGGCCCACATAGCCAACACGGGTTGCCGCGTCCAGGACCTGATGGACGAGTTGATGAAACGCACCTCGGCGCGCGAATTCGTCCGCGGCTTCTTCGAAGAATATGTCGAGAAGGTTTTCATCGCCGACTATAGCGAACTGCGCACCAAGGACCATCCACTGCAGCATCGCTCGCAGATTTTGGCCATGACGCTGCAATTCCAACACGACGATGTACAGCGTGAAGCACTGATCGCCTGGTACCAGGAAAAGAAGGCCAGCGGCGACCGCATTCGTGCCGAATTCCTCTACGAACGTGACACCCGACTGCTGATGCGTTTGAAAGACGTGGACGAACAATTACAGCGATTGGACGAGGAAATCCGCGACGCCAATCAGCGCGCTATCTCCTTTATCGAATACAAGATGCGCGCCCCCAAGCAACTGGACAAGCTGCTCGCTCGTGCCTTGCGAGCTGCCGATCGGCTGCAGGAAGGCCATGTGGCACTACCTGCCGCTGCTGGCTTTCGGCACGCTGGCCAGGAATTGCTGGCGAAGCCACGCTCGGTGGCCAAGGCAGCCGTGGCTACCGAGGTGGAAAAACGCCCACCGACCTTGCAGGAATTGGCCATGGAGCAGTTGCGCAAACGTATGGCCGACAACCGCATCGTCGACAAGGTGAAATTGGCCAATTACCTGGTGCGCCACCTGAGTGGTCGCAAGACCATCACTTCCGACGAATTGACCATCGACTCGATCAACGACCTGTGCTGCTACCAACGCCTGTTGTTGATCGCTGCGCACGGCGCTTGTCCACCGTCGCAGCGCCGCTCCGATCCCCAACTGCAGATGCTCAAGGGCGTGCGTATCGACTTCTTGCCCGACGGCACCACCTGTAACCCCTACCTCGAACATCCGCGGTTCCATATACAACGAGAGCACATCCAACGAGAGCAAGTCCGATGAGCCATTGGGAGCGACTGGCCGCCCAAAGCCAGACCTATGCCGAAAACGATTATCAGAAGGCCGGCTACCGATTGATCATGGAGCAGGTGCTCTACGCCAGCGATCCGCGCAGCCGCACCGCGTACGAATTGGTCATCAGGCACCGCAAGGACTACGACACCTTGCTGGCTCAGCTCGGCATGACCATCACGCATAATCCGCACATGGGCTACGTGGTAGCCACGCCCAGCCAATACGTTGCCGAAAAGATGCGCCTGACCGAAACCCGTTTGGCGCTGGTGCTGCGACGTTTGTACGACGACAAAATGCACGCCACCGAGATCATCGCTGGCGAGGCCTTCGTCGACATGATCGAACTGGAACGCGCCTATAAGGATCTGCTCAATCGCGAGTTGCCGCCCATTGCAATACTCAATGAGCAGTTGTTGGCGATGAAGCGCTACGGCATCGCTCGCCTGGAAGAAACACGCGACGAGCAGCGCCACCAAGTTGTGATTCGCCCGGGTATCGTCGATGTTCTGGGCGAAACCGCCCTACTACAACTGGCTGCGCATGCAAACACGCTGGAAGAGGAAGACGCTGATGAAGCAGCTTGAAGCCCTAGGGATGGTTCAGTACTTCCTGTACGAACGAGAAGATCTGCAACTCGGCGGCAATACGGCCTTTCTCGGCCCCAACGGTACCGGCAAGACCGCGCTGCTGGATGCTTTCCAGATAGTGCTTCTGGCCGCCGACAGCAATAAAACCCATTTCAATGCCTCCGGTGAAGGTAAGAAGCGCGCCCGCACCCTACGGGAATACTGTCTGGGTGTGTACGGCCAAAGCGATGCAGAACGCTGCCGCATCTCGGCCAACACCTACATCAACCTGGTTTTTCGCGACCCGGAAACCGACATCCCAGTCACTGCAGGCGTGTCGCTCTCGGCTCACGCCGAAGACCCGGATCACACGTTCAACAGCCTCTATATTCTGCCAGGTGTGGCGTTGGCAACTCAGGACCACGTGGATCCCGAGTCTACTAAAGAGACAATCCTGCCTTGGCGCAAATTCCAGCACGTGGCCAAAGATGCCTGCACGCTGGCAGGGACCTCCCCTGTCTTCACTCAAAACCGCGAGGAGTTCCTGCGCCAGCTATTCATCGGGCATCTAGCATCGCCTGGGGAGCGCCCCAATACCCGTGCCATCCGTTCGGCCTTCGCCCGGTCGCTCAAGCTCAACAAGGACGTGGACGACCTCAACGAGACTTTGCGGCAACACCTGATCGAGCAGCGCCTGACCAACGTGAAGGCGTTCCGCACGCGTCTGGAACAATTCCGCGAAGTCCGCGAGATGATTCGCCGCTTGGTCGATCGCATCGAACGCGCCGGTGCTGTGGTCGGCAAATATGCGCTGGTCAAGCGCGAACGCACCACCCACGCCAACCTGGATGCCCTGCGCGCGCTTTATGAAGTAGAGCGCGTTTCCGAAGACTTAGGCGAGCAACAGGACAAGGCGCAGGAACTGAACCAGCAGCTGGAAACCACCGAGCTGGAGCTTGGTCGCGCCATTACCGAAAAAGGCAAAGCGCAGGAAGCCCGCGATCGCGCGCTCCGGCTCCTGCACACCGACCCGGAATACCTGAAACAAGCCGGCGAGTCTGAGCGCCTCAAAGACAAGGAAGCCCAGCATGCCAACACACACACAGAGCTAAACAAGCTGCTGAAACTGGCGCTGGAAACAGCCGTCGTCGCCGGAAAGCTGCCGGCAATGGCCAATCACCAGGGCGCGTTCGAGAACACCATCAATCAGCTGCTCGATTTGCAACAACAGGCCGATGTGCTGCGCGTGCCGGAACCGGCGGCCCTCCAGGCCTCCATGCAATCGATGGCTCGTATCCGCGGCCTGGTCAACAAAGCCTTGTCCTCGGTCGAACGCGATGCAGAAAGGGCCAAGGACGATTTGCGTGATGCGCGTACTGCTTGGGAGCGCAGCCAGCGCGGCTTGACGCCGATACGCAAAGAGGTCGCAGCGCTGCAGCGTCTGCTTGCCGATGCCGGGATAGACGCTACCCCGATCTGCGACCTGGTGCGAATCAGCGATCCGCGGTGGCAACCCGCACTGGAGGCGTATTTGGGCGTCCACGTCGATGCCCTGCTGGTGCCTGAGGCACGGGAATTGGACGCCATTCGTCTCTACAAGGAACACAAGGAGGCGCGCAGCATTTTTCGGGTCAAGCTGGCCCTACCCTCGCGCGGAAAGCCTTGGATCGCCAAGGGCGGTGGTGCGTTTGCCGCGCAGTTGGTCGAAGGCGACGACAAAGCCGCCATCCGCTATCTCCAAGGGGAGCTAGGCCAGCTGTCCTTGGCCGATAGCGCTGAACAACTTAGGGCCGGCGCCAAGGCGATCTCCAGTGACGGCATGGTCAGTTCCGGTGGCGGCGTGGAGCGCATCCGCGTTTCCCAAGATGATCTACGGATTGGACGCGGCGACAACGAAACACAGAGGCGCATCGCCCAGACCGCGCTTGATGAAGCCCAAGCTACCCTGGGCCACGCCAATGCGCAGGTCAAACTCATCATCCCGGTAGAAAAGCGACTCGCCCTGTTTGCGGATGTCGATACTACCTATCCACGTCTGGAAAACCTGTTCATCACTTCAATCGCTGGCAGCCACGAGCTGCGGGATCTGCAAGACGCCCTGGTCGCCACTCAGTCAGACCGACTGACCGGGCTGAATGCGAATTTCGAAGCGGCCAGCAAGAAGCTGGCTGATGCCGATGCCACCGAAAACAGGCTGATTGGGCTCAAATCCAAGTTGGAAACCGAAATGGACAACGCAAAAGGTCGCATCGGCGGCCTTGTCCAACGACAAAGCCTGGCCGCGCTGGATGAAGCCAAGACCCGCCAGCACCCGCTGTACGACGCCAACGAGGTACAAAGACATCGTGAGCGCTACGACGAGCGCCACGGCGAGAACTGGGCCGAGCTGATGACCGCTCTGCGAATCGCAATTGACAATGCCGACAAGGCCGCGACCAATCACGACCGTGATGCGTGGGAGAAATTCAGCCTCTATCTTCGCGACTTCCAGCTGCAAAACATCGACATCGCCAGTGGCCACTGGGAGCGCGCTTACAAGTTCATTCTCGAAGACAAGCACCGTCTGGAAGACCTGGAGCTGGCCGACCAAGAGGCCAAGTCGCAGGAAGCCTACGAAGCAGCGGTTAAGGTGTTCCGCACTGATGTGGCGCAAACCCTATTAGAAGGCTTCGAGGCCATCGACGAACAGATCAACGGCCTGAACGATGTATTGAAGCACGCACCGGAATTCAGTAACGGCGAGCGCTATCGCTTCAAGTACATACCGGTGGAACAGCACCGCGCTCTGTATGAATTCCTTAAACGCGTGCGCGAGCATGGCGATGCCGAGGAAGATATTTTTGGCGGCGCGGGTAAGGTGCCGGAAGAATTCAAGGCATTGGTGGAAGGCGACGCCACTTCCGAACTGCTCCATGAAACCAGCCCGCTCAACGACCACCGGCGCTTCTTCAGCTACGACGTGGAGATTCTCGCCCAGAACAAGTCCATCGGCTTATTGAGTAAGCGTCTCGGGCCCGGCTCCGGCGGTGAACACCGCACACCGCTGTATGTGATCTTCGGCGCCGCACTGGCAGCGGCCTATGGCAAGACCCGCGGCAGCCAGGCGGGTGGCGGCATTATGTTGTTGGACGAAGCGTTCGAAAAAATGGATGCACAGAACGTCCGCGCCACCGCTGACTACCTCAATGCCCTCGGTCTACAACTGATCATGGCCGGCCCAGAGGCGGACCAAGCAAAAATGTCCTCGTTCCTGCACATCTATTACGACATGGCCCGCTATGGCTCTCGCACTGTGCAGCTAACCCAAAACATCGTCCTGGATGAAGCCCGCGAATTGCTTCAGAGCGACAACTATCTGCTGCATCCGGAACTGCTGGAACAAACCATGATGAAAATTGCGGAAACCGAGCGTGTCGCTAGCTGACTTAGTTCTGGCCGATCTACTGAAGCGGACTGAGCGCGCCTTGGTCCGCGGTTCCGATCGGGCCATCCAGGCAGCCTTCACCAACACAAATTCGCCGTATTGGCAGCAAAACTACGAACAGCGCCAGCGTTGCCATGCACGCCTCACCGCGGCTGAACGTGCCGGCGCCGTGCAGCTCCGCTGGGCTAAACAGGGTGGCGAAGACCGCCCTCTGGAGAAAGTCCGTCTGTTGAATGCGGACAAGCTCGCGGCCTTTCTCGGCACTGTCACCCATTCCGATGCGGTACGGGAAGCGCAAGCTGTCCTGAGTGGCTGGTTGCCCGAACATACTCGCGTGGCCGAACTACTGGAAGCCTGGACCAAGCTAAAATCACCGCGCGGATTTGCTATCGACAGCGCTCCCGATTTCGCGGACGCCCTGCGGGTACTGGATGCAATGAAGCAGGAACACGGCAACGACCAGATCGTTCGCGTCCTCAGCCGCGCTTTGTTTCAAGATACGAAGCGAATCGAAGCGCTCTCGCGCCACATTGACCTGCTCACTGCCGAGCATCTCGCCTCCCCTTCAAGACAGCAGGAGGAAGTGTTCAACGCTTTGGGATTGGTCAAGGAACCTCAGCCTTTCCTGGTGGCTGGCAGAGGCGGCCTTAGATTGTGCTCATCGCAGGACTGTCCAATAACGTGGCCCTTCGTCGGTGTTTCCAACCAGCACGTCATCGGATATTCGGGAGCGCCAGCGTGGGTACTGAGCATCGAAAATCTGACCACCTTCCATCAGGCCAGTCAGCACCTGGATGCAGGAACCGGCCTAATCCTCTACACCGGCGGCATGCCCTCTCCAAGCTGGTGCCGCGCTTATGTGGCTATCCTTGAGGCAATCTCCGAGCAGATCCCCGTATATCACTGGGGTGACATCGATCTAGGCGGATTCAGAATTGCGGCACACATCAAGAACAAGTGCATTCATCGACACGCGTTCCTCCCTTGGCTGATGGACGCCGAACAGCTGGATAGGAATTCATATTCCGAAGCAACAGAAGTCACTCGTGGCAATATGGCAAGGCATGCACGCGATGCAGGCTGGGAAATACTTTCCCAGCGCATGCTAGCGAGGACAATCGAGCAGGAAGCCATTGCTGTTCGCCTGCCAACGGCTACTCCGATAGCTGCCTGACCCCTTAATTCCCACACTGCTACGCAGTCCAACCACGCTGGAACAAGAAGCGCCCTATCCTCTTTCCATGCACGTAGACCGTACTGAAATTACCCCACTCGACCCGGAAAGTGTCCTCAAGCCCCAATCAGGCTTTCCGCGGGAATACCCAGGTTCCTGTGCAAGTTGCGGATCATCTCAATGGTGAGGCCGCGCTTGCGATTCAGAACTTCATAGACACGATTGGGCTGCCCGATGGAAGGCACCAGGTCCTTCACCGTCAGGCCGCCCTGCTCCATGCGAAAGCGAATAGCCTCGATAGGATCGGGCGCTGTGATGGGAAAGTGCTTGGCCTCGTAGGCCTCGACCAGCGTCGCAAGAATCTCGAAGCGATCGCCATCCTCCGTGCCTTGCTCAGGTTCGTTGTCGAAATATGCGGATAACTCGCGCAGCGCAACCCTGTAGTCGCGATCGGTGCGGATGGGGTGAATATTCATAGATTCTCCACTATGGCGGCATCGATCCGGTCGTACTCGGCATGGGTGCCGATGAATTTGATGTAGATGGCTTGGAACCGATAGGCGACTGCAACGATGAGCCGGTAATCGTTGCCTTTGATGTTGAACACCACGCGGTTGTGGCCGACGAAGCTGGCACTACCGTAGCGATTGCGAATGTCCTGGGGTGTGATCCATGCGGCATGTTTGGCTTCGTCGTACCACGCCTTGAGAGGCTGTTCCGCATCGGGGTGGCGTTCCCAAAAACTCTTCAAGGCGCTGACGGCAACTACCTTCATCGGGGGCATGTTAGTCCCAAAATGGGACTAAAGCAAAGCTGCCCGATGCAACGAGTTTTATATGTAGGTCACCGACCTGGAGCGGAGAGAACCTGCTCCGGAGAGCCGTTTACACGTATTTAGGCTCGAATACGAAGGACTAGTCAGAAGGGTGAACAATGTTAGACTAGCGCGCTTGATAATCATTCGCATTACGGAATCTGCATGTCCCCCTCCCCGTTTGTATGCTCCCTGCTGGCGGCCGCGCTGCTGCTCGCACTGGCTGATGTGCGCGCCCAAGCCGTGTCTGACGCCGCGGCTTCGCCCAATGATGATGTTGTCGCGCTCGACTCCGTCCAAGTGGTTGGGCGGGCACAGACGCTTTACAAGTCGGAGACGGCGGCTGTCGGTACTCGTACCGATACACCACTGGCGCTGGTGCCTCAATCGGTGCAGGTGCTTCCCCGCGAACTGATCGACGATCAGGCTGCACGTCAGGTCACTGATCTGTACCGCAGCATCAGCGGCATCAGTTTCTTCAGCTATGCCGGCGTCACGCTGCGCGGTTTCCGCCAGGAGAACGTGTTGTATGACGGACTGCGTGGCGATCCTTACGCCGGTTTCGCTGTGCCGCAGCTGTTCAATATCGAACAAGTCGAGGTGCTGAAGGGTCCTGCCGGTGCGTTGTATGGCGGTGGCGACGCGGGCGGCGTGATCAACTACGTCACCCGCAAGCCGCAAGCCAAGGCGCAACGCCGGGTGGAAATCCAGGTTGGCAATGAAGACTTCGTCGCCGGCTCTTTCGAAGCGACCGGTCCGGTCAACGAGGCGGGCAATGTGCGCTATCGGCTGGGCGTCTACGCCGATGGCGAGGAAGGCATACGTTGGAATGCCGACAGCCAGAGCCTGATAGTCGATGCCTCTGTCGCCTTCGACGTGGGTGACACCGGCGAACTGATTCTGCAGTACACCGATATCACCCAGAACCTGGGCGGCAATCGCCTCCGTGGCGTACCGGTCAATGACAACGGGTATTTCCTCACCAATCGCCGATGGAACCACAACGAGTCCACGGATTTCCTGCGCCTCCGTGGCGTACCGGTCAATGACAACGGGTATTTCCTCACCAATCGCCGATGGAACCACAACGAGTCCACGGATTTCCTGGACATGAAGGCCAAGGTGGTTTTGGTGCAGTACCGCTTTTCACCTTCGCAAGCGTGGGATGTGGACTTTGGTGTGCGCTGGTTCGAGAACAGCGAACACCAGATCTATCACGAGCCGATGGGATTGATCGATCGCGACCGCGACGGCACGGCGGAATGGATGACGCGGCAGCTGCGCAATCAGTATCGCGACAACGATGCGTTCACCGTCAATGGCAATGCCGTCTGGCGCTTCGTCACCGGAGCACTGGAACACAAGCTTCTGTTCGGCGCCGATTACTACCGGGTCGATTCCGACTTCCGTGCGCAGACCGCCAACAGTGCTGATCTGCCCAGAAATGCGGGTCTGGTCCCCGGGATCGATCTTTTCAATCCGGTTTATGGCGTGACCTCCTATCACGACTACGGTCTGGCCAACCTGCCCTGGCGCAACACCAGCACCCGCGGCACCCGCTATGGCGGCTACGTACAGGACGAAATCACGCTGACGCCGCGCTGGCATGTGCTGGCCGGCCTGCGCTGGGATGGTTTCGAGGATGAAGACCTGATCAGCGGCAGCAATATCGACGGCCATGACCTGAGCTGGCGCTTGGGCAGTACGTTCGTGTTGCGCGAAGGTCTGAATGCCTATGCGAGTGTCGCCAGCGGTTTTGTGCCGCAGGACACGGGCAACCAGAACATGGACGCGGGCGGTCCGTTCGACCCTGAACAGAGCAAGCAGTGGGAGATCGGCCTGAAGAGCTTGCTCGGCGATGGACGTATCACGCTCAACACGGCGCTTTACCGGATCGAGCGCAGCAATATCGTGCAGGCACCGGCGAAGTCGTCGACGGCATCAACCAGCTGGCCGCGCTTGGGCTGGTACGCAGCGAAGGCTTCGAAGTCGATGTGCTGGCCGACGTCACCGACCGCTGGGTGGTGAGTCTTGCCTATGCCTACAACGATGCAAGGGTGATCGACGCGGGCAGCAATGGCATCACCAACTCGTCCGGCGATCGGTTCGCCAACGCGCCACGCAACAAGTTGGGACTATGGACGCGCTACGACCTTCCGGGCATCGCATCAGCCGTAGGCTTCGGTGCCGACTACACCGATGAGCGCATCAGCTTGAACGGACAACGGGTCAAGCCTTACACGATCTTTGACCTGAGCTGGCAGACCCAATGGAAAGACTGGAAACTCCAGGCCAACATCAAGAATCTGTTCGATAAGGTCTACGCAGCCAGCGGTTTCATCGAGCGCAATGGCCACTTCCCCGGTGAGCCGCGGCGCGTGTATTTGCAGGCCGCCTATACGTTCTGACCAGAATACCCGTGCGCCAGCTTTCGCCAGCCGCCGATACCCCAGCCGTGCGCAAGAGCACAGGCCGTCGCCTGTGGTTCGACCTGCACAGCTGGGTCGGGCTGAAGCTTTGCCTGTTCATGGGCTTCATCTGCTTCACCGGGACGCTGGCGGTGTTTTCCCAGGAAATCGACTGGCTGCTGCATGCTGAAATGCGAGTGACGCCGGGCGAGACGCAGGCCAGTTGGGGCCAGTTGGTCGGTGCTGCGCAACAGGCACATCCGGAGTGGACGCTCGAAGGCGTGGCCGCGCCACACGCATCGCGTTTCGCGGCGATGGCGCAGATGCGCACGCCCGAGGGGCGCCGGCGTTTCGTCTGGATCGATCCCTATCGGGGCCAAGTCACCGGTGATACGCACTGGTTCAACGCGCACCGGCTATTACGCAACACGCACCGGCATTTGATGATTCCCACGAAGTACGGCGTGCCGTTGGTGGCGGCGTTGTCGATACCATTGTTGCTGTCCTTTATCAGCAGCTTCTTCATCTACAAGCGGTGGTGGCGTGGCTTCTTCAGCTGGCCGCGTGCTGATCGGCCGCGGCGAATGTGGGGCGATATCCATCGTCTGTTCGGCGTCTGGAGCCTGTGGTTCGTCGCACTGATTGCGGTCACGGGCGGTTGGTATCTGGTCGAATCGCTCGGCGGCAACGCCCGGCCGCCGGCAAAGATCGCGCTGCCTACGGAAGCAAAGACGCCCGCACCCGCCGATCCGCAGGCCATTGATCGAGCTGTTGCCACGCTGCAACAGCATTGGCCGGATCTGCGCGTGCGTGGCATGCAGCCGAGCCTGGACGGTCAGGGATTGCTGCTCCAAGGCCAGGCACAGGCCTGGTTGGTGCGTGACCGCGCCAACGCCGTTGGCGTCGATTTGCGCGATGGCCGTTTGCTGGATCGGCGGGACGGCCGGGATATGAATCTGCACCAGCGCATCGCCGAGATGGCCGACCCGTTGCACTTTGGAAGTTTCGGCGGTTGGCCGATACGGCTTATCTGGTTTTTGTTTGGGGCGGCGCTGACCACACTGTGCTTCACCGGCGTCTATCTTTACGGCCTGCGCGTCGCCGATGCATTACGGTCAGCACGCAAACGGAGGGCGGCATGAGCGATTCGAATGTCGGTCCTTGGAAACTCGCATGGCGCGGCATGGGCCGGTGGCGGTGGTTGTGGCTGGTGCTGCTGTTGATCTGGTTGGGTTTGCTGCCGTTGGAGCTAACCAAATAGGGTGGGCCCTGGCCCACCATTTCCACGTCTGAACTCAATGCGGCAATCATCGAGATAATCCCAGATCATTCGACTTCCAACCCTTCGCTGCGAACGCTGAGATGGTAATGGTGGGCCGGGGCCCACCCTACGCAACTAAGGAAAGAGCAGCCGAGCAAGCTCGGCTCTACGACAAGCATGGCTACCCTTGTGGGAGCGACGTGCGTCACGACCGGAAACGGCCACGTCGCGACTCACGTCGCTCCCACAAGGACACCATCCGTGTCTTGGTGAGTCGAGCTTGCTCGACTGCTTGACCAGCCACGAGTCGTTGATCACTCGTACCCATCATTCATCGTCTTCTTGATTGCCCGTCTTGGCTCCCGGCTCCGATTCCGGGTCGTTGCGTTCGTCGTTGTTGCGTTTGCCCGGTTGTTCGCCTGGTGCGCGAGGCGTGTTGGGGGCGCGGGTCTTTTCCAACGGGTCGCGTTCGCGGCTTTGGGGTTCTTTATCGATTTTCATAGCAACCTCATGCAGTTAAAGGATGCGCAGTCGCCAGGAACGGAATAACGGCTGCCCTACTCCGCCGAGGCCCATCGGGCCAGGTTTTGTTTCAGCCGTTCGATGCCTTCCCAAGGATCTTTGCGACGGCGGCGCAGCTTGGCGGGAACCTCTTTCATGGTGAAGGCGTCGGAACGCTTGAGCTTCGACAGGTCGGTCCAAGCTAGCGGCATTGCAACCGGCGCGCCGGCCCTCGCCCGCAGCGAATAGGACGCCACGCTGGTGGCACCGCGGCCATTGCGCAGGTAGTCGATGAATATCTTGTTGGGCCGAAGTTTCAGCGAGGCTACCGATAGGAAGCGATCCGGTTCCGATTGCGCCAGAGCATCGGCAAAGCTATGCGCAAAGTCCTTGACCAGGCCCCACTCGCAGCCGGGATTCAGCGGGACCACCACGTGCAGGCCCTTGCCTCCGGATGTGCGCAGGAACGAGACCAGTTCCAGCTGTTCCAGCAGCTTGCGTACGTGCGTGGCCGCCTTTTTTACCTCCGAAAAAGGCACGCCAGGTCCAGGGTCCAGATCGAACACCACGCGATCGGCCAGGTCGGGATTTTCGGCATGCGCACCCCATGGATGGAACTCCAGTGAGTTGAACTGGACCAGCTCCATCAATCCCGCCTCGTCATTCACTACCAAGTAGTTCGCGTTATTACCGGCTTCTTCTTTTAGTCGGACAAAGGACACCAACTCCAAACCGGCGGTGTGGTGCTTCTGAAAAAAACATGGCTTCTCGGCGCCGTTGGGGCAACGAATGATCGACAGCGGCCGCCCGGCGATTTCCGGCAATAAGTGATCCATCACCGCTCGATAATAGTCCGCCACATCCTGTTTGTTGGCGTGTATGTCCGGGAAGATGATCTTGGATGGGCTGGTCAGTTTTGGGGCCGCCCTCGCCTCGCTTTGTTTCTTTGCGCTGGCTTTGGCGGATGTTTTCTTGGCGCGCGGCGGGGCAGTCGATGAGCTGCCTCCGCGATCGGAGTCCATCAGGTCTGTGATTCTCTTGTCGGTGCGCACCGCTTTCAGCGAAGGCTGCCGCAATAGACCCTCGCGGCCGAAGCCGCGGGAAAAAACTTCCACGACGAAACGCGGCTCGAACCACTTGGCCGTGCGCAGGTCCGTATCGTTCGGCGGCACTTCCACGGTCGGTTCCTTGCGCCCTGCCTTGCCGATGCGTTCACTGATTTCCGCCAGTAGTTGATCGGAGAAGCCGCTGCCCACCTTGCCGGTATATTTCCAGCCGTGTTTCGGGTCCGGCTTGGCTAGCAACAACGAGCCAAATCCACTGCGCCTGCCCCTTGGCTCGGTATAGCCGACCACCGCGTATTCATCGCTCGCCAGTTGTTTTGTCTTGCGCCATTCGTCGCTGCGGCCAGCGTGATACGGGCGATCGGCCCGCTTGGAAATGATGCCTTCGAAGTCACGCTCCCCCGCCAGCGCGAATGCCGTTTGACCATCGGCCTCGATATGCGAACTGAACGCCAGATGCGGTGGTGGGTTATCCAGCACCTGTTGCAGAAGCCCCTTCCGGTCGCGCAGCGGTGCACCGGAAATATCCATGCCATTGATATGGAGCAGATCGAACAAGACCAGCGACAACGCACCCTGCTTCTCGCCGGACAGCGTGGCTTGAAGCAGGCCGAAGTCGCCTTTGGTGCCGCCGCCGGCAATCAGCTCGCCATCCAGCGCGGCCGATTCCAATCCCAGTTGTTCCACCGCCGCGCGCACCTCCGGGATTTTTTTCGACCATTCCAGCGCATTGCGCGACCACAGCCGCACGGCTCCGTCCTTGATGGTGACCAGTATCCGGTAGCCGTCCCATTTGAGTTCGTGCAGCCAGGCGTCGCCTTCCGGCGCCGCATCGCCCAGCTTGGCCAGCTGTGGTTCGAACGGTCCGTCGGGCGCCTTGGCCTTGCGCGCCTTGGGTAGTTTGGTGGCCAGCGCGGCCCAGTTCCGCTTGCGTCGTTTAGGGACTTTGACGGCAGCGAGGCGTTTCTTTTTTGCTTTGCCTGTGCCAGCGCGCTTGGCATCCTCTTTAGGCGGCGGCGCGACGTCGGCCAGCAAGTCGTCCGCTTCCAACGTGCCGGCATAGTCGTCCTTGTCCTTGAACAACAGCCATTGCGGCTGCCGCGCCGGTCGGCCGGAACGTACCAGGTGCCAACCGCCTTTCAGCTTCTCACCGAAAAGTTCGAACCGCAGGTGCCCTTTGGCGAGTTGTTCTTCCGGGTCGCCTTCGCTGGCCCACACGCCGTGGTCGAATTGCGCCACGTGCCCTCCCCCGTACTCGCCTTTTGGGATTTCGCCTTCGAAGCTCGCGTAGTCGACGGGGTGATCTTCCACTTCCACCGCCATGCGCTTCACGTCGGGATCGTAGCTGGGGCCCTTGGGCACAGCCCAGCTTTTCAAGGCGTCGCCCACTTGCAAGCGGAAGTCGTAATGGCGCCGGCTGGCATGATGCAGCTGCACCACGAAGATGGCGCGCTGCCCCTTGGGCAAAGGCTTGCCCGGTTCGGGTTCGCGAGTTTTGGTGAATTGCCGCTTGCGCCGGTATTCGGTAAGGGTCATTGCGTGCCCTTACTTGCGCTTCTGGTCTCCGCGATCGCCTTGTCCGGATTTCACGACGGTCTTCGCGGATTTCCTGACATCCTGGCTAAGCGATTTGCCCAGGTCGTCGCTCTCCTTGATGCGTCCTTTTTCATCCCGCCGGATGAGGCGCTTGTCTCCGTTCGGAGCAATCAATTCGCGTTTGGAAGCCATGGCGTGTCCTCCTTTTGTGAGTATGGTCGGAGGGTCTCTCAATCGGCATAAAGACGGCGCGAAAAGACGGCGTTGGGAATAAAAATAACATTTGCCATCTGCTGGGTAGGAGCGCCGTCCCGGCGCGCGCGATCAAAAGCGCGCCGCAGCGCGTCCGGACGGCGGACGCCCGGGCTTCAACTGCTCTTAGCTTTACAACGACCTGTCGAAGAGCTCGCGGCGGGACGCCGCTCCGCGCCCCGGCAGCCTCTCGGCGCGCGCGATCAAAAGCGCGCCGCAGCGCGTCCGGATGGTGGACGCCCGGGTCTCAAGTGCTCTTAGCTTTACAACGACCTGTCGGAAGAGCTCGCGGCGGGACGCCGCTCCTACATAGGCAAAGGCCGCTCCATAACCAAGTCGTATGCCTACACTCGGTCTACACTTATGGCGATCCATAATCTTTGTTTGGAAGAACCGGTTCAGACTGTTTTTCCGCGGCGTTCCATCGCTTTCCTTCCTGCCAGCCACAGGAGCATTCCATGCCTAGAATCGTCGACCGAACCACAGGTAGATACCTCGGCACGCTGACCGAGCAAGAGTCCAAGCAGCTGATGGCCTTGTTCGATGAGCCTACCCGTACCGACGAGCCCTTTCCGTTCGATCCGGACCTGATAGATGACCTGGCCGAATCGGGCGCATCCGCCCCATTGCTCGCGATGCTCCGACAGATATTGCAGGGCAAGGAAGACCTCGATATAGACGTGGAACCGGATTAGCAGTTCGTTCATCGACAAGCCTGATAAACCAGATCGTCCATCTTCCGGCTGGTTTCGAAGTCTCGCTTCAAGCCCAGCTTCTCGTAGGTTTTTCTGCGTCGCTCCTTGGCTTTTTCGCAGGCGACAGGATCGTTATGCAACGAGATCGTTGTACCGCCGCGATTGCGTGAGCGCGAGGATTTTCCACTCCCGCTTCGTGCGGTACGGGCGGCAGGTGGCTGGACCTTGGATTTAGTGCTGACTGGTCCCGCCACGCGATGCGGCGCTGGCGAAGGAGACGAAGCAACCGGCATGTCCCGGGTCCAGACGTGCTGCTGGTGGTCGCTGCAAGCCACCGACTGATAGCTGTTCCGCCCCTGCGAATCGGTGCATTTGTATAGCGATTGCGCCGCTACCGTAGCGCTCAGAAAAATACCGGCGCAGGCGCCGGCGATAACCATCATCCTGATCATTCAGCCTCCTTGAAAGCAGGAAGCCTATGCGGACGATGACAACTTCGCTATCGGAAAAATCCGATCAGATCAAAACGTGATAGGCACCCGCGCGGTGATCGTCATGTCCGGGGTATCGCGCGTGACGCCGACACCCAACGCCACATTCAACGATGTCTTTTCGCTAAAACGGTAGGTGCCGCCCAGCAGCAGCGTGCCCAGCGTCATGCGGACCGCGCCAGCCACTTCCTGTCCGTTCTGCTTGGTCTTGCCGACGATGCTCTGGTCGTAGCCCAGGCTGATGGCGGCTTTTTCGTTCAAGGCCAAACCCATGCCAAGGTTGAATCCGAAAATGTCGCCGGCCTGCACTTCACCTAGCAATTCCTCCTGCCCGCCGATCACCGTGCGCGATACATCCTTGCGTTTGAAGTTGTGCAGATAGCTGAAGCTTCCGAAGAACACCACAGGATCGGAGGGATACAGCCAGGTGACGCCGGGCTGGAGGGAAGCGAATCCGCTGCCGGTAGGCAGTTCCAACGGCAAGCCGGTGCCCGTGGTGTTGCCGACGCAGCGAGTCACGCAATCGGTGACCACATCGAACGGATCCTTGCCGGTGCGGCTCTTGTAGCGCAGCCAGCCGATATAGAACGGTTTGTCCGGTCCACCACGGTTGATCTGGTAACGCGCGGTCAGTTCCACATCGCCCAGACCACGGCCGCTGGCGTTGAACACATTGTCCTGCGCCGAACCGGTGAAGATTTCGCGGCTGACCGTATCGCTGTCGATATAGACGTAAGGCAACTTGGCTTCCATCTCGAAACGATTGTTCAGCCCATAGCGCCCGGTAAGCGTCGCGATGGCCGTGGTCGTCTTGACCTGCCGTACGTCGATCAGGCCGATCAGGATGGCGGGGATAACGGTATAGCCGACCAGCGCGACGCGGTCGTTCGCCGAATAGCCGTATTGCAACGAAGGTTCCAGCACCAGCTTGCCGGGCGGCGTGAGTACACCGGGTTGGTCGAAAATTTGCGCTACCTCAGGAGGACGCGAATCCGATTCCGGCGCTTGGCCCACGGGTCGCTGCGGTTGTTGTGCCGGTGCTTGAGGTGCTTGCTGGGCGTAGGCCGCGGTTCCTTGCGCCAACGACGGAACTGTTGATGGAACAGGTGCGCCGCGCGCGCGCGCGCTGGCCAGTATTTCTTCGTTCAATGCATCCTGCAATCGCGCCACATCCTGTTCCTGCTGACTTAGCGACTGGCGCATTTCATCCAGCTTTCGGTTCTGCAGATTGATCTGCCTTTGCAGGATGTCCAAACGTGCTTCTGACGAGTATGTTCCTGGCGATGCGCCAGAGCCATCCTCTTGCGCCCAGGCCTGTCCGCTGATGGAAAGGCCAATCCCGAGGGCCATCATCCATGGCGCCGGCTGCGAAATGACGGATGACTTCCTTTTCATGGTGTTCCTCAGTTGATGGGGGTCTACGTTGTGGCGGCTCACGGAGTGCCCGGTGCGCGGACCAGCGCATCGGTTAGTGCGGCGTTGCTGTTGAGGCTCTGGAAAACGTCCAGCATTCCGGCACCCAGATCGATATAGGTGGCGGTGCTGATGTGCTGGTTGTCCAGCGTGTTCTGGATCACGACGCCGCCGGGAATATGGGAGGGGTCGAAGTGGTTGCCCTCGCCCACTTGGACCAGGATGCCTTGGTTGAAATCGGCGATCGCTTGCGCTTGTGTCGGGTCGATGCGCGCGATATCGGGGATCCGCACCGATACGCTGGCGACGAGTTGGCCGTTGACGTGGACGACGCGTTCGATGCCGAACGAAAGCACCGTTCCCGAAGGCATCAGCAAGCCGCCGCGCATGCCCGCCAATCGCACGGGATCGATAGGCTGCCATTCTTTCCCGAGTGGTGCACCCTGCCCGTCTGCCGCGTGCACCGCAGCCGGCAGGCCGATGCAGAAGCACGTCAGCAGCAGGAATGCCGATGTCCGGATCGTATCCATGACTCAAATGTCTCCTGGTCCGCGCCTGGGCGTAACCGCGTTGCGCAAGCCTTCGCGCTGGATACCCAGATCGAGCGGCGCCGGAGGTGCAGTCCGCCAGTCATGGGGCTGATTGAAACGGGCATCCTCGCGGCGGTTGTGCACCACGAACAACACGCGGTTGTCCCATAGCGCCTCGAATCGCGAGCGCGGCATCGCCCGCGTGCCACGTGCTGGGTCGCCCAGCAACACGCGTCCATTACGCATGCCCTTCACCACCACGAAATGCCGGTAACCGCGGTCGTTCAACAGCACGATCGCAGGGACGCCTTCCTCTTCCAGCTTGTCCAGTGGCAACTCGAAGCCATCCGCTTCGAACCCTTTCGATTGCAAATAGCGCCGCATGTCCAGCAGCGAAAAACCTTCCCTGCGGATCTTCGCTTGGTCACCGTTCTCATACATCCGCACGAACACATCCGCCTCGCTGACCGGATGGCCGTATTGGAAGGTGAGCAATGTCGCCGCCGCCGCCGAGCCGCAGCTGAAGTCGTATTGCTGCGGAATGGTGGTCTTGAAGCGCGCTTCCTTCAGGCTGGTCACACGCAGACTGTAGGCACCACTGTGCGGAAGGCGCACATCGGTATTGGCTGCCCAGCCCATGCCCGTGCAGGCCAGTGCGCATACCGCCAACATCCATGTGCTGCAGCGAGATTTCATGCGCGGCGCTCCCTCATGGATTGCTCCCGCCGAAATCCACCTTCACGATCATCGCGTTCTGGATCAGCACATTGGAGCCGCTGTTCTGGATCACCGTACTGAGGCCATTGGCATTGGCGAACGCACCATCGCTGATGGTGTTCGCACCCGCAATCACGCCATTGGCGGAATTGCCGTCAACGCTGCCGTCGACGTCGATATTGTTTTCGGCGACGTCGTATCCCCCGCGCAGACCGGACAGCGTGCCGGGATCCACCGGTTGACCGAACTCGTTGGTGATGACGAAAGGGATTTCCAGCGGATGCGAAGCGTCCGAAAAGTTGCTTGGGTGGGTCGAAGCAAGTGGTAGCGCGGTTTCAATCGCGCTGGGCGGCGCGCTGATCTGGCCATGTTCCCCCGCCACCGCGGTGGTGGAATTAGTAATCAGAACCATCGCCGCCAACAACGGCGATAAAGAAAAAAGAAACGGTTGCATGTCGGTCTCCTTTGCCATGCGTTCGCGGTTACTGCGCGCTTTTGACGTTCCGCCGCGAACGGCGGAACGCTTTCATGTACACGCAGTGGATGCGCCGGCGGCGCATCAGGCGCGCCGGCGCCATCCGAGGGGCGCTTACGGGCCTACGGTCAAGTTGGCCTGCACGGTGATGCCCTGTTGAATCAGCGAAGCGAATCCGCTGTTCTGGGCCGCCACCATGATGCCTGCCGCCGATTGGCCGACGCTGGTCATGTTGTTGGACATGTTGAATGTTCCAGCGCTGTTGGCCACCGATCCGCCCGAACCACCTGCGCCCCCTGCAGCGCCCATGCCCGAACCTCCCGTGCCATCGCCTCCCGTTCCCGCCGTGCCATCGCCGCCAGCTCCACCTGTGGCTGCGACTGAACCGCTGTCGCCCGCTGTGGCAGTGCTGTCGCCACTGGTCGCGGTGGTAGCGTCATTGGCGCCGCCTGCAGCCGTGCCGGTGCCAGTGCCGTCACCCGTCGTGCCACCTGCACCACCATCGCCACCCGCACCGCCGCTGCCGTTGGCGCTGCCCCGACCGCGTTCGCGAACGAATCCGCCATCGCCGCCGTTGCCACCGTCGGCACCGTCGCCACCCCAGCCACCGCCATAGCCATCGCCGCCGCCTGCGAGCGCAATCGCGCCGGCATCGCCGCTATCGCTGCCGGCGTCACCGCCGCGACCGCTGCCGGCGAGCGCAGTTCCACCGTCGCCGCCGATGCCGCCATTAGCACCACCTCCGTCGCCATCGCCGCCATATCCATCACCGCCGCGACCGCCACTGGCACCATTGGCATTGCCCCAGTTCTGGGCGACGTTGCCGATGTTGCCGACGCTGACGCCGGAGACGCTTCCTTCAAGGCGAGTCACGGCCACGGCCGTGCTGACATTGAAGGCGTTGGAGAAAGTGGCAGTGGACGTACCGCCGTTGTTGGCGGCGGCGGTGCCGAATCCATCGGCATAGGCTTCACCGCTGTTATCGCGGTTGTCGCCATCGTGAGTGCTGTTGTCGCTGTTATTGCTGTCGTCGTCGACGGCTACCTGGACATTGCTTCCAGGTCCGTTTTCCGTATTGCTTGCTTGTGCAAACGCCTGTCCTGCTAATCCGAGTCCAAATAACACCGCCGAAGCGATGAGAGTCTTCTTACCGATGCACATGATGTTCTCCTTGAAAGTGCCACTCAGCGGACCAGGGGCGGCCGCCATAAAGTGACGGACGTCACGCTTGCATAGATTTCGTTAAACGCTGGGCGCTGATTTGTTAGATTTTTGGAAAGTTGTTCGCCGCTCGTCTGTATGACGAAATTGCTTCTGCGACAGTGGCTTAGGGCCAAGATGATTCAACGCGATTTAAGTGTTGGGCCGGACACGGGAACGGTCGAGCGGCTCAACGAGAACCGAGGATTCGACTCCGTTACAGCCAAACACGCGTTAATACTGGTGGCCAGCTCAGGCGTCCTGGGATGGATTATTTTTTCTGGAAATCAGAACTGCTTCCAGATAATCCGCAAATCGGAAAGCGGATATCACCAGGGAATAACCAGTAGCGAACTAGCCTGCGCAGGCGGTACCCCTATGACAAGGACAAGGAGATTAGTCATGATCAGTTCGCATAAAACCCCGCTTCGTTTTCTGGCCGCGAGCTTGCTCGTGAGTGGGTTGTCGTTTGCTTCGATAGTCAGCGCGGCAAAAATCAACATCACTATCCAGACCGATCAAGGCACCGAGGATGCAATAGAGAAAGCGTTTGGAGCCGAGGTTGAGATAGAGCGCAAGGAGATATTTCCCGTAGAGCTCGAGGTCGACGAGGACACGGTCACCGTCGGATACATCAAAGAGCGAATGGAAGAAAAGACGGCTGTCCCTCCTGAGTTCCAGACTCTGGAATTTAAGAATACAAAGTTGGAAGGTGACGAAAAGAAGCTAAAGGACTACGGAATTAAAGACCAAGACAAACTGGACTGGAAGCGGTAGCCCAATCGTGGTTGTAGGAGCGGCGTCTCGCCGCGAGCTCTTGCCGTCAGATCGCGCAGAAGCAAAAGCTCGCGCCGAGACGGCGCTCCTACCAAACCATGAGTCTTCGTCCCTGCAGAAGCGGCGGTTAGCTTTTGTAGGAGCGGCGTCCCGCCGCGAGCTCTTCTCATCAGATCGCGATAGAAGCGAAGAGCTCGCGCCGAGACGGCGCTCCTACGGAGTACGTTGCGTCGATACTGCTTCTCGCTACCGAGACGATCCGCTGTACTTAATCACCCTGACCTTCTCCAGCGTCACCAATCCATCGCCGACCATCGTTTCCAGGATCGGCAAAAAGGCTTCGATCTTCTCTTCGGCATCGACGATCTCGATCACCATCGGCAGATCCTCCGACAGGCGCAGGATCTTGGCGGTATGCAGCCGGCTGGATTGGCCGAAGCCCATTGGGCCGCGCAATACGGTGGCGCCGGCCAATTGTGTTTCGCGCGCTTTGAGCACGATCGCTTCGTACAAGGGATGGTTTTCATAGCGATCGCTTTCGCCGATATGGATGCGAAGCAGCACCGCTTGTTCCGGCAGCGTCATGGCACACCTCCTCTTTTACCGCGACAATCGGTTCCAACGCGCGCCAGCGGCGTATCCCAGCCAGACACCCGACAACCATGCGGGCACCGAGACCAGGATTATGCTCCCGGCCAGCCGGTAGTCGCCGTTCGCGGCGCTTGTAAGCACCTCGGCGGTGAACAACGAGAAAGTAGTGAACCCGCCGCATATCCCGGTCATGACAAATTGGCGGTGCGCCGCGGAAACCACCAGCCGGCCATCAACACCGGTCAGTGCGGCATACAGTCCAATGACCATCGAGCCGAAAATGTTGATGCCCAGCGTTGACCATGGGAAGGACGCGGCAGTCACCGTATCGAAAAGCTGCTCAGCCCCCCACCGCGCCATGGCGCCCAGGGCGCTACCTGACGCCACCCACGCCACCATCGGAATGCCCCGCCTCATAGGCGAACCAGCCACCAGCCCAGCGCGCCGGCAGCCAGGCCCGTGACCACCGATAACCCCACATATGCCGCTGCCGCGCGCAACTGTCCTTCTCGGGCAAGCGACAACGTTTGCAAGCTCAGCGACGACACCGTGGTGTAACTGGCGATAACGCCGACGCCCAACAGCAGCCGCACGCCGTCAGAAGAACTACTAAATGCGGAGGACCCCATCAGCAGCGCTAACAGGAACGCGCCGCTGGCGTTGACGACCAACGTTCCCCACGGAAAAGTTTCGCCAACGTGTTTTGCCACCCAGCCCGAAATTGCGTAGCGCAAGGCGCCGCCCAACGCACCACCGGCCGCCACCAGCAGCCATTGCTGCCAGTCGGCGCTCATGCGTCCTTGATGCCTTTGCGTGATCTTTGCAGCGCATCGCGGCGAGCTTGCCGCAGCCGGTCGAGTTTTTCCTTCAGCTTGATTTCCATGCCACGCTCCACTGGCTCGTAATAGACGCGTTCGCCCATGGTTTCAGGAAAAGCCGGCTGGTCCAGCGCGATGCCGCCTTCGGCATCGTGGTCGTACTGGTAGCCGGTGCCGTAGCCCAGTTCCTTCATTAACTTGGTCGGGGCATTGCGCAAATGCATGGGCACTTCCTGCGTGCCGTATTCGCGAACGTCGCGTTTCGCAACATTGAAGGCCATGTAGCCGGCGTTGGATTTCGCGGTGCTGGCCAGATAGATCACCAGCTGCGCCAGTGCGAGTTCGCCTTCCGGACTGCCCAGACGGTCGTAGGTTTCCCAGGCTTCGATCGCCATTTGCAGGGCGCGCGGATCCGCCAGCCCGACATCTTCCACCGCCATCCGAGTCATGCGCCGCGCCAGGTAGATGGGATCGCAGCCACCGTCCAGCATGCGGGTCAGCCAGTACAGCGCTGCATCGGGATTGGAGCTGCGCACGGATTTATGTAACGCCGATATCTGGTCGTAGAACTGTTCGCCGCCCTTGTCGAAGCGGCGGGTGCGGTCGGCCAGCACCTGCACCAAGGTTTGCTGGGTAATCTCGCCGCCCTCGCCTGTCGCCAATTCCGCCGCGATTTCCAGCAGAGTCAGTGCGCGTCGCACGTCGCCATCGGCAGCACCGGAGATTTCCCGCAATGCCTCGTCGGACACTCGCAGACCCAGCCCACCCAGGCCACGCTCTTGGTCCTGCAGCGCATGGCGCAGCGCCTGCAGGATGTCGTCGGCCGAGACGGCCTCCATCACGTGTACGCGGCAGCGCGACAGCAGCGCCGAGTTGAGTTCGAACGAAGGATTCTCGGTGGTGGCGCCGACGAAAATAATCGTGCCGCGTTCGATATGCGGCAGGAAAGCATCCTGCTGTGCCTTGTTGAAGCGATGCACTTCGTCCACGAACAACACCGTGCGGCGGCCGGTGGCGAAACGTTGCGCGGCTTCGGCTAGTACTTGGCGGACTTCGGGCAACCCGGACAGCACGGCGGAGATGGCTTTGAATTCGGCGTCGGCATATTTGGCCAACAGCAGCGCCAGTGTGGTTTTGCCGCAACCAGGCGGTCCCCACAGGATCATCGAGTGCACGTGCCCGGACTCGACCGCGCGACGCAATGCAGTTCCCGGCGCCAGCAGACGGCGCTGGCCAACCATTTCATCCAGCGTGCGTGGGCGGATGCGCTCGGCGAGCGGCCGCAGCGCATCGCGATCGACACTCAGTAGATCGTCCGGTTCGTTGAAAGGTGTCTTGGCTTTGGCCACGCTGCATTCTAACAACGTCGTAGGGCGGGCCCCGGCCCGCCATTGCCATCTTTCCGGTCGTCTGGGCAATCATCGAAACGATTCCGTTGGCATGACCGGCGGCGGAGATTCGGTGGATCAAGACGGCGGGCCAAGGCCCGCCCTATTTCAGATATCGCCGACCACGTCGACGCCGGCGGCCGGCTTGTACTTGAAGGTGCTGGCGGCGAAGGACGGATTGCGCTTCCAACCGCTGAAACTGATGTCGGTGCGCTGGCCGACGGCGTCCACGACTTCCATTCGGGCCAGCGTCTGGCCCTTGAAGCCCAAGCGTGCGGACTGGAAGCTGACATCGCCCTCGTCCTTGGGGGTCAGTTCCAGCCACTCCAGTCCGTCCTGTTGACCAGTCTCCTTGACGTTGAACTGCTGGTCCAGTTTGCCCGGGTCGATCAACGCGGTCAGCGGGCTGTTCTGTTCTTCGGTGCCCTGCTCGCGCACGGTGGCCTGCTGCAGATCGGGATCGTAGATCCAGACTTTCTTGCCGTCGGCAACTACCAGCTGTTCATAGGGCTTGTTGTATTCCCAACGGAACAGACGCGGCGCCGACAGTGCCACGCGACCGGTGGTGCTTTCCTTGAGCTTGCCGCCACCGTCGTAGACCTTCTGGACGAACTGCGCGTCCAGACCCTTAAGGCCCGTGGTGAAAGCCTTGAGATCATCACGGGCACCGGCAAAGGCCGTGCTTGTAAGCAGTGCGGTGGCGAGAATGGCGTAGCGGGCGGTGCGAATCATGCAGGCAATCCGGAATAAGCAGATGGTGTGAGTTTGGCGCTTAAAAACTGAATGGGAGTGGAGGAAAGGCAGATGTGGTGGGCGGTGTTCAGCGGGGCGTGAGGCCCAGGATTGTCCTTGTGGGAGCGCCGTCCCGGCGCGAGCTCTTCGCTTCTATCGCCACCTGACCGAAGAGCTCGCGCAGGGACGGCGCTCCTACAACGGCCCGAAGCGGTTCAATTTCTGGGCGGTGGCGGCGCCAGTACCTGGCGGTCGCCATTGTGCTCGGGCGGTGTGACCACGCCTGCGGCTTCCATGGCTTCGATCAGGCGGGCGGCTCGGTTGTAGCCGATCTTCAAGCGCCGCTGCACGCCGGAAATCGAAGCGCGACGGCTTTCGGTGACTATGCGCACGGCTTCGTCGTACAGCGGATCGGACTCGTCTCCGCCGCCACTGCTGGTTTCCGGCAAACCGGTGGGGCCTACCACCACGCCGTCACCCATGGTCTGGATTTCCTCCAGCACGCCTTCGATATAGTCCGCGGTGCCGGTGGCCTTCAGGTGTTCCACCACGCGGTGCACTTCTTCGTCGCTGACGAAGGCACCATGGATGCGCTCCGGCATTGCCGTGCCCGGCGGCAGATACAGCATGTCGCCCATGCCCAGCAGCGTCTCCGCGCCGGACTGGTCCAGGATGGTGCGCGAGTCGATCTTGCTCGATACCTGGAATGCGATGCGCGTGGGGATGTTGGCCTTGATCAGACCGGTGATCACGTCCACCGACGGACGCTGGGTCGCCAGGATCAGGTGCATGCCGGCGGCGCGTGACTTCTGCGCCAGGCGTGCGATCAGCTCCTCCACCTTCTTGCCGACGATCATCATCATGTCGGCGAATTCGTCGATGAAGATGACGATGAAAGGCAATGGTTCCAACGGACGCGGTGCTTCCGCCAGATCCGGGTTGGGTTTGAACAAAGGATCCATCAACGGCTGGCCGGCGTCCTGCGCGTCCTTCACCTTCTTGTTGAAGCCGCCCAGGTTGCGCACGCCTACCGCGCTCATCAGCTTGTAGCGGCGTTCCATTTCCGCCACGCACCAGCGCAGGCCGTTGGCGGCCTCCTTCATGTCGGTGACCACCGGCGCCAGCAAATGTGGGATGCCCTGGTAGACCGACAGTTCCAGCATCTTGGGGTCGATCATCAGGATGCGCACGTCCTTGGCGCTGGCCTTGTACAGCAGGCTCAACACCATCGCATTCACCGCCACCGATTTGCCCGAACCGGTGGTACCGGCGACCAACAGGTGCGGCATGCGTGCCAAGTCGGCGACGGTCGGACGCCCCGCGATGTCCTTGCCCAACGCGATGGTCAGCGGACTGGGCGACTTGTCGTATTCCTTGGAACGCAACAGCTCGCTGAGGTAGATCATCTCGCGGCTGGTGTTGGGAATTTCCAGACCAATCACCGACTTGCCGGGGATGACGTCGACCACGCGTACCGATTTGACGCTCAGGCCGCGGGCGATGTCCTTGTCCAGCGAATTGACCTGGCTGACCTTGACGCCAGGGGCCGGTTCCATCTCGAAGCGGGTGATGACCGGGCCAGGATAAGCGCCGACTACCTGCACATCGATGCGAAAATCCTTGAGCTTGAACTCGATCTGCCGCGACAGCGTCTCGAGAGTCTCTTCCGAATAACCTTTGGTCTGCGGCTTGGGGTCGTCCAGCAACGATAGCGGCGGAATGCCAGAATCATCGCCGCCGGTGCCATGGAAAAGTGGAATCTGTTGCTCGCGCTTGGCGCGATCGCTCTTCTCGATAACCGGTGCCGCGGGCGGTTCGATATGGACGGGTTCGCGCTTGGCACGCGCCACCGCTTCGACTTTGCGGACGGTTTCTCGTTCTTCGCGCAGCACTCGCGTCTGCTGCCATTCCGTGGCCTGCTGGCTACCGCGTCGGAACAGCGCGGGGAGCGCCATGGTCCACTGGCCGATGCGTTCCATCACGGCGAACCAGGACAGGCCTGTCGCCAGCGTCACCGACACCAGGAACAGCGCCAACAGGAAAAGATTGCCGCCCAGTCCACCGAAACCACTCAGCAGCGACTTGCCGACTAATGTTCCCAATATCCCGCCAGGGCCAGCGGAGAAATACGCCGCGGACATGCCGCGCAAATACAGCAGGCCGGTTGCGGAGATCAGGAAACCCACCATGCCCACCAGGCGCAACGCTGGCCCTAGATCGGCGTCGCCATCGCCGTCGCTGTCCATACCGAACAGCGCGATCCATGCAACAGCGCCCAACACCACCGGCAATAGGAATGCCACGTAACCGAACAGGTAAAGAAGAATGTCGGCCAGATAGGCGCCGACGCGGCCGCCCCAATTCTGGATGGGCGCGGTCAGGCTACCGGCTTGCGACCAGCCAGGATCTTGCGGCGAGAACGAGAACAGGCTGGCCAATAGATACAACAGCAACGGCGCGATGGCGATCAGCGCGAGGTCGCGCCACAACCGTTGCCGGCGCGGATTCGCGGCCGATTGCTTACGTGCCGCTGCGTTCGCGCCCTTGGACTTGCCGCTTTCCGGAAGCTGCTTTGCCACCTTCGACCAGACCTTAGAAATATGCGATTAGTGGTTGATAATAAACGAATCGGCGCCGAATTTCAGTGGCGACTTACAAATACCGTCGGCGATCGGCAACTTTGACTTTCCGCAGAAAAAACGCCGCAACCGCGGCGCCGCTTTTCAACTGGTTTCATCATGTCATGCATCAACAGCATTCCATCAGCAAGTCTTGATTCAACGTGACCGCGGCACCACTCTATGGCGTCTGCGATGACGATGGAACGATGTGGTCGCGGAGCAGTTTCTGCACGATCCCAGCACGATTCCTATCTTCCCGCGAGTATACATGAGCACTTCGAAGCACTGCCGCCTGTTGATTCTGGGCTCCGGCCCCGCCGGTTGGACCGCCGCCGTCTACGCCGCCCGCGCCAATCTGAAGCCCGTTGTGATCACTGGCCTGCAGCAAGGTGGACAGCTGATGACCACCACCGAAGTGGACAACTGGCCTGGCGATGCCCATGGGCTGATGGGTCCGGACCTGATGACGCGCATGCAGGCGCATGCCGAGCGCTTCGAAACCGAAGTCATCTTCGACCATATCCATACCGCCGATCTGTCGCAGCGGCCGTTCAAGCTGATCGGCGATAATGGCGAATACACCGCCGATGCGCTGGTCATCGCTACCGGTGCCACCGCAAAGTACCTCGGCTTGCCGTCGGAAGAAGCCTTCAAGGGGCGCGGCGTTTCCGCTTGCGCCACTTGCGACGGATTCTTCTATCGGGATCAGGACGTTGCAGTGATTGGCGGCGGCAATACGGCGGTTGAAGAAGCGCTCTACCTCGCCAATATCGCCCGCAAGGTCTACCTGGTGCACCGCCGCGACACGCTGCGCGCCGAAAAGATCATGCAGGACAAGCTGTTCGCCAAGATTCAAGCCGGCAAGATCGAACCCATCTGGCACCACACGGTAGACGAAGTACTGGGCGATGAAGCCGGCGTCACCGGCATCCGGGTCAAGTCGATGCAGGACGGCAGCACCCGTGACGTGCCGGTGCATGGTTTCTTCGTGGCGATCGGCCACACGCCGAATACCAGCCTGTTCGAAGGCCAGTTGGCGATGAAAAACGGCTACCTGACCATCAAGTCCGGCTTGGACGGCGGTGCCACAGGCACCTCTGTTCCGGGCGTGTTCGCAGCTGGCGACGTGGCCGACCAGCATTACCGCCAAGCCATCACATCGGCGGGTTTCGGCTGCATGGCCGCGCTGGACGCCGAGCGCTTCCTCGACAAGGACGCCTGATGCTGCGGGTCAGCGCCGATCCCGCAGAACTGGATATCGCGCTGGTCCACGACTTTCTGGCCCGCCGCAGCTACTGGGCGCCGGGCATTCCCAGGGAAACCTTGGAACGAGCGCTGGCCAACTCGGTCTGTTTTGGTGGCTACATCGAGGGCCGGCAGGTGGCGTTCGCGCGTGCGGTGACCGATCAAGCCACGTTCGCCTACTTGGCCGATGTGTTTGTTGTGCCCGAGCAGCGCGGCCGTGGCTACGGCCGTGCCATGGTGAAAGCCGTGCTGGAAGACGCACGCCTACAAGGTCTACGGCGTTGGCATCTGGTCACGCTGGATATGCAGCCGCTGTATCGGCAGCTCGGTTTTACCGAACTGGAGCACGCAGAGCGGCACATGCAAAAGCACGATCCCGACGTATACCGCCGGGCCGCCGGCGGCTGATATGCCGGTCTGCCGGATAAGTCCCACGCTTTCGCACATTGCGCAGGAACAGTGGGATGCGTTGCACGACGGCCGCAACCCGTTTGTCAGCCATGCTTTTTTGAGCGGGCTGGAGCAGCACGGCTGCCTGCGCGAGGAATGGGGTTGGACGCCACATCATCTGACGCTGTGGGAAGGCGACGAGCTGGTAGGCGCTGCACCGGGATACCTGAAGACCAATTCGCATGGCGAATTCGTATTCGACCATGCCTGGGCGCACGCCTACTCGCGATATGGGCGGGAGTATTTTCCCAAGTGGCTGTGCGCGGTGCCCTATTCGCCGGTGACCGGTCCGCGCTTGTTGACGCGTAGCGACGCTGGTCGCCGACTTCTGGTGGGCGCGATTACCGAAGAAACGCGCCAGATGGGCCTGTCCTCCGCCCATGTGAATTTCCACGCCGAAGCCGAACAGGCGGTCTTCAGCGACGATTGGCTGGCGCGCTGCGACGTGCAATATCACTGGCGCAACCCGGGCCACTGGCGGACCTTCGACGATTTTCTCTCTGCATTCGACCACAAACATCGCAAGAACATCCGTCAGGAACGCGGCAAGGTGCAGCGTGCCGGCGTAAGTTTTCGAGTGGTACATGGAGACGAGGCAAGCGAAGCCGACTTGGCGGCCATGTTCGGTTTCTACCTCCGCACCTTCCATGATTACGGCAACTCGCCGGCGCTGACCCTGGATTTTCTTCGACATTTGGCGCGCACCACGCCACGCGCATTGGTGATATTCCTGGCTGAGAAGGAAGGCCGCCCTATCGCGGGAGCGCTATGCCTGCGCGGCGGCGATACGCTGTATGGCCGCTACTGGGGAGCGGACGAGACGCTGCCCGGATTGCACTTCGAAACCTGCTACTACCAGGGCATCGATTACTGCCTGCGGGAAGGGCTGACGGTCTTCGAACCGGGCGCACAAGGCGAACACAAGCTTGCGCGTGGTTTTCTGCCGGCGTTGGTACACAGCAGGCATTGGATTGCCGACCCGGACTTCGCCGAAGCGCTACGCCGCTGGTGCGCCGAAGAAACGCGTTCGATCCAACGCTATGCCGCCACGCTGGCGGCGCATTCGCCGTTCAAGGACTCAACTTGTGGGAGCGACGTGAGTCGCGACCGCGCGGGCGGAACATTTCGTAACAATTCAACGTGAGCAGCCTAACGGCGCAGATTTTGGTTGTTTCGTTTGTACGGTCGCGACTCACGTCGCTCCCACACGTCAGGTTTCGGTACGCTGCCGTTATGAGTCAACGCCCCTTCTTGCTGTCGCGGGATCCAAACGCGCCATTTCCTCCGGCGGAGGCAGCCTTGCGGCAGCCGGACGGCTTGCTGGCGGTCGGCGGCGATTTATCCCCTACTCGTCTGCTCAACGCCTACGGCCATGGCATCTTTCCCTGGTACTCGGCGGGCCAGCCGATCCTATGGTGGTCGCCGGATCCCCGCATGATCTTTCGGACGGATGGGGTAAGACTCTCATCGCGGTTCCGTCGCGAGTTGCGCCGCTCGCCGTGGCGGGTGACTGCCGACACCGCCTTTGCCCAGGTGATCCGCGCCTGCTCGCAATCACCGCGGTCCGGCCAGGACGGCACCTGGATCACCGAGGAAATGCAGCGCGCCTATATCGAGCTCCACCGGCTGGGCCACGCGCACTCGGTCGAGGTCTTCGAGGGAGAGGCGCCCGGGGAGGAACGGCTGGTCGGTGGTATCTATGGCGTGGCGATCGGCCGGATGTTTTTCGGCGAAAGTATGTTCAGTGCGATCTCTGGAGGCTCCAAGGTCGCATTGGCCGCACTGGCTCACCGACTGCACGAATGGGGTTGGCCGCTGATCGACGCCCAGGTAGAAAACGACCATCTGCTGTCACTGGGAGCGGAACGCTGGCCGCGAGCCAGGTTTCTTCAGCAGGTCGCCGAACAGGTGGAACAAGAAAGCAATCCCGGCAGCTGGACGAAGCGTTTCGGCTGGATGCCGGCGTCGCTGCTTTCAGCAATCGATCAAAATTAACGGGATTTTTGCAGCCGTGTGCTGACGGGCGTACAATACCCGGCTTTATGGCCTTGGCCATCCCGCTGCACACACTAGGCATACATGTCGAAAGACGACTCAATTGAATTCGAAGGCACCGTCACCGAGACGCTGCCCAATACCATGTTCCGGGTCAAACTGGAGAACGGGCACGAGATCATCGCCCACATCTCCGGCCGCATGCGCAAGAACTACATCCGCATCCTGACCGGCGACAAGGTCAAGGTCGAAATGACCCCCTACGACTTGACCAAGGGTCGTATCACTTACCGCATGAAATAATGCTGGTAACTAATTGATTAGAAAGCGGCCTTATGGCCGCTTTCTGCGTTTCCAAACACATCCTCGCTGGACCCGTGACCTTGAGCACTCTGCCTGTCGTCATTGTCACTTCAAGCAGATTCCGTCGCCCAGCAGTCCTCGTAGGCTGACCCCGGCCAATCCGGCTGTAAGCCTTGAGGACCCCCATGAAGACACCTTTCCATATAGCCACCGCGCTGATACTGAGCGCTTGCGCCCTGTCTTCACAGGCTGCCGAGCAAGGCGCTCCGCTCGCCGACTGCGTTACTTTGGGCAACCAACAGGAAGTCGTCCGAGGCGGCGGGGGCGGCAACCGGTTCTTTCTGAAGGACGGCGACAGCCACTACGGCGTCAGGTTTCGCCGCAGCTGCGATTCCATCGCGACCACCTCCAAGGTGGAGATTTCCACTGCAGACCAGATGAATCGCCTTTGCCCGCAAGATACTCGGGTCAAAACGGACCGCGATATTTGCGAGGTTGGCGAGATCCAGCAGATCAGCGCGGAAGAGTTTGCGCGTCGCAAGAAACGCGCACGCTCCTGAGGAAAAGCCAAAGCCCTGAGCGGTGCAGGCTGTGATCAGCGCCCAATGGAATCCATGCAGAAATGGGAAAGGCGGCCGTAGCCGCCTTCCACCCGTTTCCTTTTGGCTAAACCGTCGCCGGCAGCAATCGCTCCGGTTCGGCTTGCGAATCGACCACCAGCTCGCCGTCGCGGACGTCGATGCTGACGCGGCCACCATCGATCAGCTTGCCGAACAGCAATTCGTCGGCGAGCGGACGTTTCACCTTGTCCTGGATCAGACGCGCCATCGGGCGTGCGCCCATCAACGGGTCGAAGCCATGCTGGGCCAGCCAATCGCGTGCGGCCGGCGTGGCCGACAGGCTGACGTGCTTTTCCTGCAGCAACATTTCCAGTTCAATCAGGAACTTATCGACAACTCTTAGAATGTGGTCGAAGCCTAGACCCTGGAACTGCACGATGGCGTCCAGCCGGTTACGGAACTCTGGAGTGAAGCTGCGGCGGATGACTTCCATTGCATCGGTGGAATGATCCTGGCGAGTGAAGCCAATCGTCCGTCGCGATGCCTGGGTGGCGCCAGCATTGGTGGTCATCACCAGAATGACGTTCTTGAAGTTCGCCTCCCGGCCATTGGTGTCCGTCAGCACCCCTCTGTCCATCACCTGCAACAGGATGTTGAAGATGTCCGGATGCGCCTTTTCCACCTCGTCCAGCAGCAGCACGCAGTGCGGCGTCTTGACGATCTTTTCGGTCAGCAGGCCACCCTGGTCGAAACCAACATAGCCCGGAGGTGCGCCGATCAACCGGCTGACCGAATGCGGCTCCATGTATTCGGACATGTCGAAGCGGACCAGCTCAATGCCCAGTTGCAGCGCAAGCTGCTTGGTCACCTCGGTCTTGCCCACGCCGGTCGGACCGGCGAACAGGAAGTTGCCGATGGGCTTGTCCGGATTGCCCAGGCCGGAGCGCGCCAGTTTGATCGACGCCGCCAGCATCTCGATAGCCGGATCCTGGCCGAAGATCACCATCTTCAGATTGCGCTCCAGGTGCTGCAACACGTCCTTGTCGGACGAGGACACCTGCTTGGCGGGGATCCTGGCCATCTTGGCCACGATGGTCTCGATTTCCTCGACGTCGATCAGCTCCTTGCGCACGTCCAGCGGCAGCAGGCGCTGGCGGGCACCGGCTTCGTCGATCACGTCGATGGCCTTGTCCGGCAACAGACGGTCGCCGATGTGTTTGACCGACAGGTCCACCGCCGCCTGCAGCGCATCGTCGGCGTAAGTGACGCCGTGGTGCGCTTCGTACTTGGGCTTCAGGCCCTGCAGAATCTCGAAAGTCTCGCCCACCGTGGGCTCGACGATGTCGATCTTCTGGAAGCGCCGCGCCAGCGCGCGGTCCTTTTCGAAGATGCCGCGGTATTCCTGGAAGGTGGTGGAGCCGATGCAGCGCAACTCGCCTGAAGCCAACGCCGGCTTGATCAGATTGCTGGCATCCATGGTCCCGCCGCTGGCCGACCCCGCACCGATGATGGTGTGGATCTCATCGATGAACAGAATCGCGCCCGGCAGCTTCTTGATGGACGACAGCACGCCCTTCAGGCGCTTTTCGAAGTCGCCACGGTACTTGGTGCCCGCGACCAGCGCACCCAGGTCCAGCGAGTAGATGGTGGCGTCCAGCAGTACGTCCGGTACCTCGCCATCGACGATGCGCTTGGCCAAGCCTTCGGCCAGGGCGGTCTTGCCCACGCCGGCCTCGCCTACATAAAGCGGGTTGTTCTTACGACGGCGGCACAGCACCTGGATGGTGCGCTCGATTTCGTCGGCGCGCCCAACCAGTGGGTCGATCTTGCCATGCCGGGCCAGGTCATTGAGGTTGCTGGCGAATTCTGCCAGGGCGTCGCCCTTGGCATCGCTCTCCCCGCCTTCGGCCTTGCTTTCGCCGTCCGGCTGGCCGGGAGCCTCATTGTCATCTCCCTGCTTGGCAATGCCGTGCGACAGGTAGTTGACGATGTCCAGGCGAGTGACGTCCTGCTGGGTCAGGAAATAAACAGCGTGCGAGTCCTTTTCGCCGAATACGGCGACCAGGACATTGGCACCGGTCACTTCCTTCTTCCCGGAGGACTGCACGTGATAGACGGCCCGCTGCAGGACGCGCTGGAAGCCAAGCGTGGGCTGGGTATCGCGGCCGTCGTCTTCGGCCAGTCGCGAGACCGAGGCCTCGATGGCCTGTTCCAGGTCTTCGCGCAGGCGCGCTGAATCCGCGCCGGTGGCTTTAAGGACCGCTTGGGCGGATGGGTTTTCCAACAATGCGAGCAATAGGTGCTCAACGGTCATGAACTCGTGCCGCGCCTCGCGGGCGCGCTTGTAGCACTGGCCGATGGTTTGCTCGAGGTCTTTACTGAACATGATTGCCTCCGGGGCCGATGCCAACAATATGCGGCCTGGCGGGTGGATTTCCATCATTCTGACGGATTGCAGTGTTCAGGATACGTTGCCTTGCGAAGGGCTCGGATGCCCACACACGTTAAACCTATTCACGATCCTGCTGCGCTCGACAGGCGACCCGCGTGCGGGTGCTCGCAATGCTCACGTATTCCACATACGCTGCGCTTGTGCTTGCATCCCGTGGGGGCTCCGCTCCGCCACGGGCCGCCTGCCTTCGCTCGCGACGGATCGTGAACAGGTTTTAAGCGCTCAGGACTTCTCCATCGTGCACAACAGCGGATGCTGGTTCATCCGCGAAAACTCATTGACCTGGGCGACCTTGGATTCGGCCACTTCCCGAGTGTACACGCCGCAGACGCCTCGTCCACGAGTATGCACGTGAAGCATGACCTGGGTGGCCTTCTCCAGGTCCATGGAGAAGAACTGCTGAAGTACCAGGACCACGAAATCCATGGGCGTGTAGTCGTCGTTCAACAGCAGCACTTGGTAGAGCGGCGGCGGTGCCACTTCGGGCTTGCCGGTCTCTACCATTACGCCGTAGTCGCGTTCGTTTTCGTTCTTGCGGGGCATGCCGCAATTATACGGATTGGACGGCCCGTGCGGCTTGCACGCACAATTCACCACCGCCGACATGAAGGACTCCATCCGTATGAGCCGCACCCTGGTCTTCGCACTGGCTCTGTTCCTGGCCGCCGGATCGTTGCAAGCGGCCGATGCCGATCCCGCCATTGCGAAACAACTGAAGGATCTGGGTTACGAATACGAGGTGGATGAAGATGGCGACTACAAATTGCTGATGGCAGTCGGCGACACGGGCCGCAGCCAGATCGTCTTCATTCGGTCAGCGGTGGAGCCCTACGGCAAGCAGCGGATCCGTGAAATATGGTCGTACGCTTACAAGGCGTCTGGCGACACGCTGCCGGGAGTGATCGCCAATCGGCTGCTGGATGCGTCCAATTCGCTGATATTGGGCGGATGGGTGAAGCAAAGCGGCGCGGCGGTATACGTGGCGAAGATTTCGGCCGACGCGGAACTCGAAGAACTGAACGATACCGTCGCCGCGGCCGCCAGCACCGCGGACGAAATGGAGCTCGAATTAACCGCCGATGCCTCGGACGACTATTGAAAAGGCGGAAAGCGCATGAGTTATCGTGAAGGCCGTTTCTGGCAACCGGACGTAACCGTGGCAACCGTCGTGGTCCGCGACGGCCGGCTGTTGATGGTCGAGGAACATGCGGGCGGCCGGCTGGTCTTCAACCAGCCGGCCGGACATCTGGAACCGGACGAAAGCCTGCAGGAAGCTGCATTGCGCGAGACGCGCGAAGAGACCGGCTGGGAAGTTCGCCTGACCGGTTTCGTCGGCGCTTATCAATGGACAGCCACGAACGATGACGGAAGCGCGGGCCGCCACTACCTGCGGTTCGCGTTCGCCGCCGAACCGGTTCGCCACGACCCGGAGCAACCGCTGGACGACGGGATTGTGCAGGCCGTGTGGCTGACGCCAGCGGAGCTGCAACAGCAGGCAGCGCGCCATCGCAGTCCGCTGGTCTGGCAGGCGGTGCAGGACTATCTGGCTGGTCGTCGCTCGCCTTTGTCGATGCTGCAGCAAATCGCATGAAACGCGTTTCCCCCTCCTGCCCCCTCTCAACCTCCCCCGCAAGCGAGAGAGGTGAGTTTGCGCCATGCGGGCCCGGCTTCGAAGAGGTCGCGGTGACCGTATGACGTCCGGGCCTCGGGTGATCGTGGGAATCTCGGGCGGCGTGGACTCGTCCGTAGCCGCCTTGCGCCTGGTCCAGGCGGGCGAACCGGTCGCGGGACTGTTCATGCAGAACTGGGCCGACGATGGAACGGGCGAATGCAGGGCCGAAGACGATCGTCGCGATGCGGTGGCGGTCTGCGGGAAGTTGGGCATCCCGTTCCACTTTCGCGATTTTTCATCGGAATACTGGCAGGGCGTGTTCGAGCACTTCCTGGCCGAATACGCCGCCGGGCGCACGCCCAACCCGGACGTGCTGTGCAACCGCGAGGTGAAGTTCAAGCATTTCCTGGACGCGGCACGCGAGCTGGGCGCCGAACAGATCGCCACCGGGCACTACGCCCAGGTGGTCCACTCCGGTGGCCGCTGGCGGCTGTTGCGCGGCGCTGACCGCAGCAAGGACCAAAGCTATTTTCTGCACCAGCTGGGTCAGGCGCAGTTGGCGGCGACCCGCTTTCCCATCGGCGACCTGCGGAAATCCGATCTGCGCCGCATAGCGCGCGAAGCGGGATTGCCGACACACGACAAGAAGGATTCCACCGGCATCTGTTTCATTGGCGAACGTGATTTCCGCGAATTCCTCGGTCGCTACCTCCCAGCCAAGCAAGGCGAGATGCATGACCCGCAAGGACAAAAGATCGGCGAGCATGCAGGTGTTTTCTATTTCACCCTGGGTCAGCGCGAGGGCCTGCAGATCGGCGGCGTGCGCGGGCGACCGCAGGCGCCGTGGTACGTGGTCGGCAAGGATGTCACCCACAACATCCTGTATGTGGACCAGGACACGCAAAGTCCCTTCCTGATGTCGCAGCAGCTGTGGTCCGAAACCGCCCACTGGATCGCGGGCGCCCCGCCGTCACGATCTTTCGAGTGCATGGCGCAAACACGCTACCGCCAAGCCGACGAACCCTGCCACGTGACCGTAGCCGACGACGGCACGCTGTCCGTGTGCTTTCCTCACCCGCAACGTGCGGTCACACCTGGACAATCCTTGGTGTTGTATGACGGTGAGGAGTGCCTGGGTGGCGCTGTGATCGCCGCCACCGACGCCCCTCTTGAAAGACGTATCGCGGAGCAAGCTGCTTGAGCAATAAATTTTCCGATCGTGTGCTGGCCTTGGCCGGTTTGGCGCAGGCGCTGCAACAGGTCCGGCGCATCGCCGAAACCGGACAGTCGGAGGTGTCGGTCGTACAGGCTTCACTGGACAGCGTGTTCCGGCTCGATGCCGCCACGCCGTTGGACGTCTATGGAAGCGTTCCGGACATCTCGGCCGGCTTACGGTTGTTGCGGGGTTACCTGAGCAATGAACCACGCGATGAAAGCCTGCTTCGGCTTGCGATGTCGGTGTTGCAGTTGGAACGCCGTTTTTCCAATGAGACCGAAATGGTTAGTGCGGTCGGCGACGGGGTCACCGGCATCGCACCGCAGGCAGGTGAGTTGGGCAGCACCCATCCCGACGTACTGTCCGCACTGGGTGGGCTTTACGCAGACACCATCAGCCACCTGCGGCCGCGGGTCATGGTGCAAGGCAATCCGCATTACCTGGGACAGCCGGGCGTGGTGGCCGAGATCCGCGCCATCCTGTTGGCGGCGGTCCGTTCGGCAGTGCTGTGGCGGCAGCTGGGCGGCAGCTACTGGGACTTCCTGTTTTCGCGCAGAGCAATGGCGGATGCCGCCAATGAGTGGTTGCGGTGATTAAGGTGAACGACATTTGTAGGAGCGGCGCCCCCGCCGCGAGCATTTCGCTTTTATCGCGATCTGGCGGGAAGAGCTCGCGGCGGGGACGCCGCTCCTACAAAGTAATGAAGAAGCCCGGCATTGCCGGGCTTCTTTTTGGAACAAGATGCGGATCAGGCCGCGACGGTATCGGCTACGTCCTTGTAGTCCTGGATCTGGTCGAAGTTCATGTAGCGGTAGATCTCCGCGCCGTTGGCGCTGAGCACGCCCATGTCGGCCATGTATTCGGCCTTGGTCGGGATACGACCCAGGCGCGAGCAGATGGCGGCCAGTTCGGCCGAGCCCAGGTACACGTTGGAGTTCTTGCCCAGGCGATTGGGGAAGTTGCGGGTGCTGGTGGAGAACACAGTCGCGCCCTCCTTCACCTGCGCCTGGTTGCCCATGCACAGCGAGCAACCCGGCATTTCCATGCGTGCGCCGGCGGTGCCGAAGGTGCCGTAGTGGCCTTCCTTGGTCAGCTCGGCGGCATCCATCTTGGTCGGCGGTGCGACCCACAACTTGGTGGGAATGTCGCGCTTGCCTTCCAGCAGTTTCGAAGCCGCACGGAAGTGGCCGATATTCGTCATGCACGAACCGATAAAGACTTCATCGATCACCGCGCCAGACACTTCCGACAACGTCTTCACGTCATCCGGGTCGTTCGGGCAGGCGACGATGGGCTCGTGCACGTCGGCCAGATCGATTTCGATCACGGCGGCGTACTCGGCATCCGCATCGGCCTTGAGTAGTTGCGGGTCGGCCAGCCAGGCTTCCATGGCCTTGATGCGGCGCCCGATCGAACGCGCATCGGCATAGCCTTCGGCAATCATCCACTTCAACAGCGTGATATTGCTGTTGATGTATTCGATGATCGGCTCCTTGTTGAGATGCACGGTGCAACCCGCGGCCGAACGCTCGGCCGAGGCATCGGACAACTCAAAAGCCTGCTCCACCTTCAGGTCTGGCAAACCCTCGATTTCCAGGATGCGGCCGGAGAAGATGTTCTTCTTGCCCTGCTTGGCCACGGTCAACAGGCCGGACTTGATGGCGTACAGCGGGATCGCGTTGACGAGGTCACGCAACGTCACGCCAGGCTGCATCTGACCCTTGAAGCGCACCAGCACCGATTCAGGCATGTCCAACGGCATCACGCCAGTCGCCGCGGCGAATGCCACCAGGCCGGAACCTGCCGGGAACGAAATACCCACCGGGAAACGTGTGTGCGAGTCACCGCCGGTGCCGACGGTGTCGGGCAGCAGCATGCGATTGAGCCAGCTGTGGATCACGCCGTCGCCCGGGCGCAGCGAGATGCCGCCACGGTTGCTGATGAAGGCCGGCAGTTCGTGGTGCGTCTTGACGTCGACCGGCTTCGGATAAGCAGCGGTATGGCAGAAGGACTGCATCACCAGGTCCGCACTGAAGCCCAGGCAAGCCAGATCCTTCAACTCGTCGCGGGTCATCGGACCCGTGGTGTCCTGCGAACCCACCGAGGTCATCTTCGGTTCGCAGTACGTGCCCGGACGCATGCCCTTCCCTTCCGGCAGACCGCAGGCGCGGCCCACCATCTTCTGCGCCAACGTGAAGCCCTTGCCGGTGTCTGCGGGAACCTGCGGCAGGCGGAACAGTGTGGACGGCGGCAGACCCAGCGCTTCGCGCGCTTTGCTGGTGAGGCCGCGGCCAATGATCAGCGGAATACGGCCACCGGCACGCACTTCGTCGAACAGCACGTCCGACTTCACCTGGAACTCGGCGATCACCTGGCCGTCTTTCAGCGCCTTGCCGTCGTACGGACGCAGTTCGATCACGTCGCCCATGTTCATCTGCGATACGTCGAGTTCGATCGGCAGCGCACCGGCGTCTTCCATGGTGTTGTAGAAGATGGGCGCGATCTTGCTGCCCAGGCACACGCCGCCGAAGCGCTTGTTCGGGATGAAGGGGATGTCTTCGCCGGTGAACCACAGTACCGAGTTGGTCGCGGACTTGCGGCTGGAACCGGTGCCGACCACGTCGCCGACGTAGGCGACCAGATGGCCCTTCTCTTTCAGCGATTCGATGAAAGCGACCGGGCCGCGCTTGCCGTCTTCTTCAGGCGTAATGCCGTCGCGCTTGTTCTTCAGCATGGCCAACGCATGCAGCGGAATATCCGGACGCGTGGTGGCGTCGGGCGCGGGCGACAAGTCGTCGGTATTGGTCTCGCCGGTCACCTTGAACACGGTGACGGTCAGGCTTTCCGGCACTTCAGGACGACTGGTGAACCACTCCGCATCGGCCCAGCTCTGCAGCACGGCCTTGGCGTTGGCGTTGCCCTTCTCCGCTTTTTCCTGCAGGTCATGGAAAGCGTCGAACATCAGCAGGGTTTTCTTCAAGGCTTCGGCGGCGATGGTGCCCACCTGCGTGTCGTCGAGCAGTTCCACCAATGGATGGATGTTGTAGCCGCCCAGCATAGTGCCCAGCAGCTCGGTGGCGCGTTCGCGGGTGATCAGCGCGCACTTCTCGGTGCCGAATGCAATGGCGGTCAGATAGGACGCTTTGACCTTGGCGGCATCGTCCACACCCGCCGGGACGCGGTGAGTGATGAGTTCAACGAGAAAGTCTTCTTCACCTGCCGGAGGTGCTTTCAGCAGCTCGATGACGTCAGCCGTCTGCTGCGCCGACAACGGCAGCGGTGGGATGCCTAGCGCGGCGCGCTCAGCAACGTGGTGGCAGTAGGCTTCCAGCATGGTTGGCTCCGGTTTGCGGGGTGAGAGTGGAATACGGCGGCAGCGTTATCGGCTGCGGGATTATTCGGCAACAGGCACGATCAGCTTCAATCCCTTGAAGTAATCGCGGTAGAAACGATCGTCGCGGGTGATCAGGCCATTGCATTGAAGCAGCGCATGGGCGCCAATCAGAAAATCGGGAACCGCGCGCCCTTGGACCGCATGGCGCTGGCGGTAGCGGCGCTGCATCTCGCCTGCACGCAATGCGGACTTGGCTTCCAGCGCGCTGAAACGGATGCTCATCTCTTCCAGTACCGCCAGCGCTTCGGAACCGTCACGCAACGCACTGCAGACTTCAGCCAAGGCCGGATCGCTGATCACCACCGGACCGACACTCAGGCACTGCCTTAGGCAGGCCTCGGCAGCATCCGCTTGCGGGCCATTGGCCAGCAGGTCGATGAGCACAGAGGAGTCGATAGCGATCATTTAATGGTTTAGTCCGTCGATTCGCCGGGCGCGCGACCGCGGATGGTGCGCAAGGCTTCCTCGGTGCTATCGAAACCGTCCAGCTTGAAACGGCCGCGCGCGCGCGAAATAGCGTCGTCCACGCTCTTGCGCAGCACGATGCGACTGCCTTCCAGCTCGACTTTCAGTACGCTGCCCTTGGTCAGGCCTAGCGCGTCGCGCACGGCTTTCGGAAGGGTGATCTGCCCGCGTTCGGCAACAGTGGCTTCCATGTGAGGGCTCCTCGGTATGCGCGGATGATACATACTTTTCCATGCATACTCAAATCCGCCGCTGGGAAAGGGACGATAATCCCGGCATGGATCGCCAACGCCAAACCACCTCTCTCATCGCGCCTACCGCCTGCTTCGCGAAACCAAAGCGGCTGCTACAGAGCAAACTTGGCCGGTCATCGAATTGGCGGATAATCGGCGCAACCATTCACAAGACGGCCGGATCACGGTCGCTACGCTGCGGTCATCCGTCTTCTTCCCTCTCCCAAAGCTACAGGAGCCTCCGCAATGAGTGATTCCTTCGCCACCCGTTCCACGCTGGACGTCAACGGCAAGTCCTACACGTACTTCAGTCTTCCCAAGCTAAGGCAGCGTCTCGCCCCGGCGGCAGTGGCTGGCGCGGCGTTCGCCAACCTGCCCTACTCCATGAAGATCCTGCTGGAGAACCTGCTCCGCTGCGAAGACGGGGTGACCGTCACGCCAGAACACATCGAAGCGGTGGCTCATTGGGACGCGAAGAAGGAGCCGGACACCGAAATCGCCTTCATGCCCGCCCGTGTGGTGCTGCAGGATTTCACTGGCGTGCCTTGCGTGGTCGACCTGGCGGCGATGCGCGATGCGGTGGTGAAGCTGGGTGGCCGCCCCAGCCAGATCAACCCGCTGATTCCGTCGGAACTGGTGATCGATCACTCGGTGCAGGTGGATTCTTTCGGCAGCGCCAACTCGCTGGACCTCAACGGCAAGATTGAGTTTGAACGCAACAAGGAACGCTATGGTTTCCTGCGCTGGGGCCAAAAGGCATTCGATAACTTCAAGGTGGTGCCACCCAATACCGGCATCGTCCACCAGGTGAACCTCGAGAACCTGGCGCGGGTGGTGATGACCACCGAACAGGACGGCGAGCGCCTGGCTTATCCGGACACCGTTTTCGGCACCGACTCCCACACCACGATGATCAACGGCATTGGTGTACTGGGCTGGGGCGTGGGCGGCATCGAGGCCGAAGCAGCCATGCTGGGACAGCCTTCGTCGATGCTCATTCCCCAGGTAGTCGGCTTCAAACTGACCGGCAAACTGCCGGAAGGCGCCACCGCCACTGACCTGGTGCTGACCGTGACACAAATGCTGCGCCAGCTGGGCGTGGTGGGTAAGTTTGTCGAGTTCTATGGCGACGGCCTGCAGCATCTGCCACTTGCCGATCGCGCCACCATCGGCAACATGGCACCCGAATACGGTGCCACCTGCGGCATCTTCCCGATCGATGAGGAATCGCTGACCTATCTGCGGCTGTCGGGCCGCGATGAAGACCATATCCGTCTGGTGGAAGCCTATGCCAAAGCGCAGGGCCTGTGGCACGACGCCAACAGCCCGCACGCCGAGTACAGCACCACCTTGCATCTGGACATGGGCGACGTCAGGCCTTCGTTGGCAGGCCCCAAGCGGCCGCAAGACCGTGTGCTGCTGACTGACGTGCAGCGGAATTTTCGCGACAATCTGGTGCCTTTCGCCGCGGCGCGCGAGAAGAACGGCGTGGCTGAAGCGCGGCTGGAAAGCGAAGGCGGCGGCACCGCTATTGGCAACAAAGAGGTGCTGCCCAAGGGCCGCGCGCAGATCCACATCGATGGCCAGAGCGTGGAATTGAAAGATGGCGCGGTGGTGATCGCGGCGATCACCTCATGCACCAATACGTCAAATCCGGCGGTCATGCTCGGCGCCGGCCTGCTGGCGCGCAACGCCGCCGCCAAAGGCCTGACTCGCAAGCCGTGGGTCAAGACATCGTTGGGGCCAGGATCGCTGGTGGTGACCGACTATCTGAAGAAAGCCGGCTTGCTGGATGAGCTGGAGAAGATCGGCTTTTACGTCGTCGGCTACGGCTGCACAACCTGCATCGGCAACTCTGGTCCGCTGCCTACCGAAGTCAGCGCGGGCATTGCCGCCGGCGACCTGGTGGTGACTTCGGTGTTGTCGGGCAACCGCAATTTCGAAGGGCGCATCCACGCCGAAGTGAAGATGAACTATCTGGCTTCGCCGCCGCTGGTGGTGGCCTACGCGATTGCCGGCACCACCGACATCGACCTGACCAGCGAACCGTTGGGCGTCGGCAGTGACGGACAGCCTGTGTTCCTGAAAGACATCTGGCCCAGCAATAAAGAGATCGGCGACTTTATTGCCAAGACCATCGGACCGGAAATGTTCAAGAAGAACTACGCCGATGTGTTCAAGGGCGATACTCGCTGGAACGCCATTGCTTCCCCCGATGGCGAACTGTATGCCTGGGACGGAGATTCCACTTACATCAAGAACCCGCCCTACTTTGATGGTATGACCATGGAAGTCGGCAGCATCGCCGACGTACATGGCGCGCGCGTGCTGGGTCTGTTCGGCGATTCCATCACCACCGATCACATCTCGCCGGCCGGCAATATCAAGAAGGACTCACCCGCGGGCCATTTCCTGATGTCGCGCGGCGTGCAGCCGGCGGACTTCAACAGTTACGGCTCCCGTCGCGGCAACGACGACGTCATGGTGCGCGGCACGTTCGCCAACATCCGTATCAAGAACCTGATGTTCGGCGGCGAGGAAGGCGGCAATACGTTGTATTTCCCGCAAGACGGCGGCGCACCCGAAAAGCTGTCCATCTACGATGCGGCGATGAAGTACAAAGCCGACCAGGTTCCGCTGGTGGTGCTGGCCGGCAAGGAGTACGGCACCGGATCGTCACGCGATTGGGCAGCCAAGGGCACCAATCTGCTGGGCGTCAAAGCGGTATTCGCCGAAAGCTTCGAACGCATCCATCGCTCCAACCTGGTCGGCATGGGCGTGCTGCCTTTGCAGTTCATTGAAGGTCAGAACGCAATGACACTCGGGTTTGACGGGTCGGAAGTCTTCGACATCACCGGTCTGGAGGATGGCGCTTCCAAAGTCGCCACGGTATCGGCCAAGAAGTCCGATGGCCGCGAGGTGCGATTCCAAGTCAAGGTGATGCTGCTGACGCCGAAGGAAGTGGAGTACTTCCGTCACGGTGGGTTGTTGCATTACGTGCTTCGCCAGTTGGCGACGCAGCGGATGGCGTAGCCTCTCGCCTCGTGATATGCCTTTGATTCGTAGAGCGGGGCTTACTCCGCTGCTCTTGATCCCGGAAAAAGCAGCGGAGCAAGCTCCGCTCTACGCCCGCCATTCGTTATGGCTTGCCGTTGCGACGGCCCCATTGCTACTGAAGCGGTGTTATCTCGGGGCGCAGCTCCGCTCTACATGAAAAAAGAGCAGCGGAGCAAGCTCCGCTCTACTACTACTCCGTGCGCCAATCCGCGTAATAAACACGCCACTCGCCATCCTCTTCCCGCCATCCGCTAGTGATGGCGTAGGTCTGCGCCCGGTCAGGCAGGAAACGCCCTCCGCCACCGGTCAACAGAACGGAACATTTGACGGTGGCGTGATCGCCCTGCAGTTGGATGTCCAACGGGCCGCGGGTCACGCCAATGGATGCGTTGCCCAGTATCTGCAGGCGCAACAGGTTGTGCAGCGCAGCACGGTCCATTCCGTTTTTCCCGGCAAAGTCCGCGCTGACGCCGGCCAGGAAATCGCCGGTACGCTTCTCTTCAATGGCCGTCTGCATCCGTTCGAATTGCAGTTGCAGCTGCTGCTCCGGCGAAGTCTGGCTACAAGCCGCCACCAGCCAGCACAGCAGCCATAGGGCTCCCCACGCTTGCGGCCGCCGTGGCATAGGGCCTCTTAAGTGACTTATCCGACTCACGTTTTCCAAGCGCTTCGCCTTTTCCATCCGTAACGGTATGCTCCCACTGTGCCACCCACGCGGCATCCGATTTCACGGGTGCCGGAACCAAGCCAAAAAGACCCTGGGGAGGGAGCAGAAGATGAGTCAGGAGCGTCCATGGTTCAAGAGCTATCCGCAAGGCGTCCCACACGAAGTGGATCTGGACGAATACCGCTCCATCGTTTCGGTGCTCGATACGGCGATCGAAAAATTCCGTGACCGGCCTGCCTTCACTAATTTCGGCAAAGCCCTGACCTATGGCGAGATCGATACTTTAAGCCGCCGCTTCGCGGCGTACCTGCTGGGCGAGCTGAAGCTGAAAAAAGGCGACCGTGTCGCCATCATGATGCCCAATTGCCTGCAGTACCCGATCGCCATTTTTGGCGTGCTGCGTGCTGGCTTGACGGTCGTCAACGTCAACCCGATGTATACCCCGCGAGAGTTGAAGCATCAGTTGAACGATTCCGGCGCCGTCGTGCTGCTGGTGGTCGACAACTTCGGCAAGACCGTGCAAGAGGCCATGGCAGGTACGCCGCTCAAGCACGTGATCACCACCGGCCTCGGCGATCTGGTGGGGTTCCCCAAGGGAACGGTGATCAACTTCGTATTGAAATACGTCAAGAAACTGATACCCGAGTACGACATTCCCGGCGCAGTGCGCTTCAAGGACACGCTGACCCTCGGACAGTTGCACACATTGCCGGACGTGGAAATCGATCCTGAAGATATCGCCTTCCTGCAGTACACCGGCGGCACAACGGGCGTATCCAAGGGCGCCATGCTGACCCACCGCAACCTGGTGGCGAACATGCAGCAAGCGGGCGTCTGGATCGGCAACGGCTTGGACTACGGCAAAGAAGTCATCATCACCGCGTTGCCGCTGTACCACATCTTCGCGTTGACGGCGAACTGCCTGGTGTTCATGAAATTGGGCGGCCTCAACCACCTGATCAGCAATCCGCGCGACATGCGCGGATTCGTCAAGGAACTGCAAGGCACGCGCTTTACCGCCGTTACCGGTGTCAACACGCTGTTCAATGGCTTGCTGAACACACCTGGTTTCGACAAGGTCGATTTCTCGTCCCTCAAGTTGACGCTGGGCGGCGGCATGGCCGTGCAGCGCGCCGTGGCCGACCGGTGGAAGAAAGTCACCGGCGTCCCCCTGATAGAAGCCTACGGACTGACCGAAACCTCACCCGCGGCCTGTATCAACCCCATGGATCTGAAGGAATACAACGGCGCTATCGGCCTGCCCGTTCCGTCCACCGACATCTGCCTGAAGGATGACGACGGCAATCTGGTTCCCTTGGGCGAAGTTGGCGAGCTTTGCGTCAAAGGTCCGCAAGTGATGAAGGGCTACTGGCAGCGCCCGGAAGAAACCGCCAAGGTCATCGATGACGACGGCTGGCTGCATACCGGTGACATGGCCAAGATGGACGCGGACGGATTCTTCTACATCGTGGACCGCAAGAAGGACATGATCCTGGTGTCTGGCTTCAACGTGTACCCCAATGAAGTCGAAGACGTCATCGCTGGTCTCGATGGTGTGTTGGAAGTGGCCGCGATTGGCGTTCCGGACGAGAAATCCGGCGAAGCGGTCAAGGTGTTCGTGGTCAAGAAAGACCCTGCCCTTACCGAAGACCGGATCAAAGCCTATTGCCGCGACAACCTCACCGGCTACAAACAACCCAGATACGTCGAATTCCGCACCGAACTGCCGAAGACCAACGTCGGAAAGATCCTTCGCAAGGAATTGAGGAATCCACCGCCGCCTGCAGTGGCGAAGTGAGTCAACCCGGGGCCGGCGCAATGCCGGCCTTCTCTTTATTGAGACCGGAAACTTTAGAAGTATTTTCTAGACGCGCGTCACAATTTATGAAATTGTTCGAGCATAGATATGTCTAGTGCCGGAACGGCCACGAATGAGCTGCCTTTTAACTCTTCGTTCAGGTGTAGCATCGGCGCGTGTTGTCACACATCACACTTTTAATGTCGAACCCGCAGTCTCCGACCCTGCGACCCTACCCTGCCAAGGAAATTCAAATGAACAACATCGAAAAACTGCAACGCACCCGCTCCTTTCCCACCATTCGTGTCGAGTCGGAACCCAACGGTGACAGCCACTGGATGTACATGCATTCCGATGCCGCACCGGGTGTGCGCCCGTGCTTCCGCAGCCAAATGCTCGATGACGTGTTGAGCTTCATGAACTCGATCACCCTGCGCGAGTCGCAACGCCAGTCCGGCAAGCTGCGTCATCTGGTGGTCGCTTCCGCGGCGCCAGGGGCGTTCAATCTGGGCGGTGACCTGGGACTGTTCTCGCAACTGATCCGTGAAAACAACCGTGATCGCCTGCTCGGCTATGCGCGTCGCTGTATCGACGGTGTGCACCACCTCAATACCGGCCTGGGCGGCGACGTTCGGACCATCGCGCTGATCGAGGGTGACGCGTTGGGTGGCGGCTTGGAGATCGCCCTGGCGTGCCACACCATCGTGGCCGAAGAAGGCGTCGACATGGGATTGCCGGAGGTATTGTTCGGCCTGTTCCCGGGCATGGGCGCCTACTCGTTCCTGTGCAAGCGCGTGTCGCCTCAGGTGGCTGAAAAGATCATCCTGGACGGCAACATCTACACCAGCGATGAGCTGTACCGTCTGGGCGTCGTGGATGTGCTGGTACCCAAGGGCCAGGGCGCGGCCGCGGTGCAGGAACTGATCAACAAGCAGCAGCGCGCACCGCATGCCTATCTCGCCATGAACGCCTCGCGCAATCTGGCGCAGCCGGTGGGTTACGACGAACTGATGGGCATCACCGAAGTGTGGGTGGATACCGCGCTGGCGTTGGGCGACAAATCGCTGCGCATGATGGAGCGCATTGTGCGCGCCCAGGAAAAGCGCTCGGGAGCGCGCGCGGCTTAAGCGTATCGTTTGGGAAAAGTCGACCGTATCGCTCGGCCTTTCGCTTTGAAGTATTCAGGGGGAGTTCCCACCGGCAAGTACCGGTGGGACCAGTGGCTACTCAATAGCCACCACTTCGCCGTCAGTTGCGTTCGCTGTCCTGTTCGACGGCGGCGCGTACACGTTCACGGGCTTCAAGCGCAGCGCGGCCATGGCTCAGATGCGAGTTGAGCGTTGCCAATCGCTGGCGCCATTCCCGGTTGATCTGCCAGTCCGCCAGCCGCATCAATTCACCGCTGGCTGAGGCCAGCTTGACCAAGCCCAAGTTGCTGGCGACACCTTTCAGCGCATGCGCGTGTTCGCGCAAATGCTCGCCGTCGCCCCGCTCCATGGCATGCGCCATGGCGCCGATGCAGCCATCGGCATCGTTGAGGCACTGCCCGATGAATTCGCGTTCGAAGGCCTCGCCCATGCCCAGTGCCGTCAACTCATCCAGCACGCTGACGTCCAGCACGCCGTCCGACATCGGGCTCTCATTGCGCGGGGTCGGCATGTTGGCGCCAATCGAGGCGCGGGCGTTGTTGGCAACGTCGGCCAGCGCATCGAGCAGACGCGACGCCACGACCGGTTTGGCCAGGAAGGCCCGCGCACCGGCTTGTTCGCAGCGCTGGATCGATTCCGGCGTGACGTCGGCGCTGAGGATCAGCACCGGCGTGCGGCTGCCGCTGCCGGCTTCCATCACGCGTAGCTGCTTCAGCAAATCCAGGCCACTGATGCCCGGCATGTGCAGGTCGCAGATCACGGCGTCGTATTCGGCGGACTCCAACGCATTCAACACGTCTTCGCCACCGTTAACGCTGGTCACCTTGTGCCCCGCTTTCTGCAGCAGCCGTTGCAGCACCATGCGGTTGGCCTCATGGTCGTCCGCGACCAGTATCTGCATGTTGCGCACGCGTGCGCGGTGCCGCAGGAAGGGGTCGGAGAAGGCGATGATGTTTTCCGCGCCTTCGGGAATCGCCGAGTCTTCGAGCCACCCTGCCGGTGCATGCACCGACGGTACCGCCACCGGCACCTGGACCAGGTCGAACGGCAGTTCCACCCAGAAGCAGCTTCCCCGTTGCTCGGTGCTTTCAAACCCGATACGCCCACCCATGGCCTCGGTGAGACCCTTGGCGATCGTGGTGCCCAGGCCCGTGCCGCCATAACGGCGTGCCAAGCCGGCATCGGCCTGCTCGAATGCCTCGAACAACCGCGTACGCACTGCCAACGGAATGCCGATGCCGGTGTCGGTCACGGTAAAGCGCAGGCGGATCTGCTCGCCTTCCGACGGCGCAATCGCCACGTCCAATCGGACCTCGCCGAAATCGGTGAATTTGACGGCGTTACCGGCCAGATTCAGCAATACCTGGCGCAGGTGGCCGGCGTCGCCGCGCAGCTTCGCCGGCACCGCACCATCGATACGCGCCTCATACCGCAATTGCTTGGCCCGAGCCTGAGGCAGCAGGATCAGACCAATACTTTCCACCAACTCCTGCAGCGAGAACTCAACCAGGTTGAGCTTCAGCTTGCCGGCTTCGATGGCCGAGATATCCAGCACATCTTCCACCAGCGCCAAAAGGCTGCGCGTGGAGGCCTGGATGGTGGACAGGCACTCGCGTTGCTCGCTGTCCAGCCGCGTGGTGGCCAGCAGCTCCGACATGCCCGACAAGCCATTCAATGGCGTGCGGAATTCATGGCTCATGTTGGCCAGGAACCGGCTCTTGGCTTCATTGGCGCGGCGCGCTTCCTCAGTGGCGCGAGTCAGATCGCGCAGCAGGCCCGACAGATACATCGGCACCGCGATCAAACCCAGCAACAAGCCGATGCCCAGCGTCAGATTGCGCTGCCAGTAGTCGCTCAGTACCAGTACGCCGCCAAACGCCGCACAGGCCATCGCCACCGCGATAACCAGGTAGCGGTTGCCATATCGAAGGCCATTACCCACCGTGACCCACATCAGCACCACATAGGCCCAGGCCAACGCCTCACCCATGCCGACCATGGCGGCAGCCATCAGGCCGTAGTCGGCCATCATGCCCAAGGCGCGACGCACATGGGATTTACCAGGGCGTGCTAGCAGCCAGGCGAAGATACCCAAGCCGTTCGCCAGACCCGACAACACGATCGCCAGGACGATGGCGTATTCGCCAGGTGCCAGCGCGGCACGGGAGGATGGCAACAACGCGTAGGCCAGGATCAACGAGATCAGACCGATACGGACCAGTGCCTGCCCGTGCTCGCTGTCGGGGCGATTGGATAGGCGGTTTTTTACCCACGCGGACAGGTTGTTCATGGCTCACTCCATCCCTGGACGGTTCTGCACCGTCGAGAAACGATCACATATGTCGTCCAGCCGGACCCGGCCGCGGATCAGTGCATCCACACAGCCAGGATCGAACAGACGGCCACGCTGGGCATACAGATACGCCAGCGCCGCGTCCTTCTCCCAAGCCTTCTTGTACGGGCGTGGGGAGATCAGGGCATCGAACACGTCCGCCACTGCCACGATCCTCGCTTCCAATGGGATTTCTTCACCCACCAGGCCGTCAGGATAGCCGCTGCCGTCATAGCGTTCGTGATGACGCAGCGCGATCAGTGCGCCGGTCTGGATGAAACGGTTCTGGCTGCCGGACAGCAGTTCATGGCCGATCTTGGGATGCCGGCGCATGACTTCGGTTTCCTCCGCCGTCAGCGGGCCAGCCTTCATCAGTACCGAATCGGGAATGGCGATCTTGCCCATGTCGTGCAGCGGTGCCGCCATTTCGATGGCACGCACTTCGTCTTCCGGCAATCCCAACTGTTCGGCGATCAATCCCGCGACGTGTGCCATGCGCTCCAGATAAGCGCTGGTACCGCTGTCGCGGAACTCGATGGCGCGCGCAAGACGCGATAGTGTTTCGCGCTCACGCTCTTCCACCTCATGCATGCTGGAGAGCAGGCGCTGCTCCAGCGACAGAGCGCGCTGCTTGACGTTTTCCGACTGTTGCCGCAGCTGAAGCAGGTTGCGGCAGCGCGCACGCAGTTCGCGCGGCCGTACGGGCTTGACCAGGAAATCGATGACGCCGGCTTCCAAGGCAGCCTGGCGAATCGGCTCATCGCCGACCACGGTGATCAGGATAATGGCGATATCGCGGTGCATTGGCAGCCGGCGGAACCGGCGGGCGAATTCCAGCCCATCCATTCCCGGCATGCGGTAGTCCAAAAGCAGCAGGTCGGTGCGGTTCTGTTCGCACCAGCTCAAGGCTACCTGGGGATCGCCGAAGTCATGCACGGTCAGTTCCGAGGCGATGTCCTCGATGACGTGGCGCAGCATCGTGCGCGCAGACGTCTGATCGTCGACGATGACGATGTTCAATGCGTTTCCTACCCCTTGAGACCACACCAGGTGGCTGTCGGGCAAGGATACTCCGCTGTTGGCTACGCTGACATCTAACATGGGATGTGTGCCTTTCCTATCCGGCGACCGGTGGAAACCCACCGGTCCGCTTTGCTCGTAGACGCGCGCTTGAGCATCCTGCTTCGCGCCGCGCCCCAATCGATACTGACTAGGGTCCGGTAATAGTCCACGCAGGAAACATGCCACTCCGGCAAGAGCACCGAGCCGGTCGGGTGAGACGGGTGGAATTCGCCTGTTACACCGCTTTTCCAGGACAAATTGGCGGCATCAGGAGCGCACCATAAGCCAGGAGCGCGCCGGGGGCAACGCACCTGGCAACGTACGGAAAACTGGCGCCCCCGCCCTGATGATCAACTTTTGCCCCAGCGCGTCACATTTTTGACGCCAAGGCTGGGGCGGCCTAGCCCTGACTTTCGGGGCGCATATAGGGAAACAGCAGCACGTCGCGGATCGAATCCGAGCCGGTCAGCAGCATGACCAGGCGGTCGATGCCGATCCCCAGGCCGCCCGTCGGTGGCAGGCCGACCTCCAGCGCGCGTATGTAGTCGGCATCGAAATGCATGGCCTCGTCGTCACCGCCCTCCTTCGCTTCCACCTGGGCGAGGAAACGGGCCGCCTGGTCTTCCGGGTCGTTCAGCTCGGAGAATCCATTGGCCAGTTCCTTCCCGTTGATGAACAGCTCGAAACGGTCGGTATAGCCGGGCTGGGCATCGTTGGCGCGGGCCAGCGGTGACACTTCCACCGGATGATCGGTGATGAAAGTGGGCTGAATCAGCGTGTGCTCCACCGTCTTCTCGAAGATCTCCAGTAGCAATTTGCCCCAGCCATAAGACGGCTTGACGTGGATCTTCAGGCGTTCGCAATGGCGCACCAGCGCATCGCGGTCGGTGCAGTCGGCGGCGCTGATCTCAGGATTGTAGTGACGCACGGCTTCGTCCATGCGCCAGCGGCGGAACGCCGGTTCCAGATCGATCTCACTGTCTTCCCATACCACCTTGCCCGTGCCCAGAACTTCATGGGCCACGTCGCGGATCACCGTCTCGGTCAGGTCCATCACCTCGTTGTACGTGGCATAGGCCTCGTACAACTCCAGCATCGTGAACTCTGGGTTATGCCGGGTGCTGACGCCCTCGTTGCGGAAGTTGCGGTTGATCTCGTAGACCCGTTCTATGCCTCCCACGACCAACCGCTTCAGGTACAGCTCCGGCGCCACGCGCAGGTACAGGTCCATATCCAGCGCATTATGGTGAGTGGCGAACGGCTTGGCGGCGGCACCACCCGGGATGTAATGCATCATCGGCGTTTCGACTTCCAGGAACCGCCGTGCGTCCAGCCATTCGCGAATGGCGCGGATGATCTTGGAGCGCTTGATGAAGACGTCGCGCGCTTCCGGGTTGACGATCAGGTCGACATAGCGCTGGCGATAGCGTTGTTCCACGTCCGACAGACCATGCCACTTGTCCGGCAGTGGCCGCAGCGACTTGGTCAGCAGGCGCAGCGACTCGGCGCGGACCGAGAGCTCACCGGTCTTGGTCCGGGTCAGTGCCCCTTCCACGCCAATGATGTCGCCGATGTCCCAGCTCTTGAACGAGTCGTACACCTCGCCCAGTGCGTTGGCCTGCAGGAACAACTGGATACGGCCGGATTCGTCCTGTATCTGCACGAAGCTGGCCTTGCCCATCACTCGCTTGGCCATCAACCGGCCGGCCATCTTCACTTGACGCTGGGCGGCTTCCAACGCCTCGGCCGTCCACAGTTCCTTGTCGGCATATTCGGCCTGCAGATCGCCGGCGTACTCGTTACGGCGGAAATCGTTCGGAAACGCCACACCCTGCGCACGCAGTGCCGTCAGTTTCGCGCGGCGCTCGGCGATGAGGCTGTTTTCGTCGGCTTGGATTTGCGGCGCAGGATTCTGGTCGGTCATGGGGGAGTCGTTCTTCGTAGAGCCGAGCTTGCTCGGCTATCGGGTAGTGTGGCGGAGAAGGCAGCCGAGCAAGCTCGGCTCTACGGGTTAAGCGTCGATCCGTTTGGATCCGGCTTCCAGGCCGGATTTCAGGCTGGCTTCGACAAACTCATCCAGATCGCCGTCCAGCACCTTCTGTGTATCGGTGCGTTCCACGCCCGTGCGCAGGTCCTTGATGCGGCTTTGGTCCAGCACGTAGTTGCGAATCTGGCTGCCCCAGCCGATGTCGGACTTGGTGGCTTCCACCGCATCGCGCTCAGCGTTGCGTTTCTGGATCTCCAGTTCGTAGAGCTTGGCCGCCAACATCTTCATCGCGTTGTCGCGGTTCTGGTGCTGGCTGCGCCCGGTCTGGCAGGCCACGACTATCCCGGACGGAATGTGGGTGATACGCACCGCCGATTCGGTCTTGTTGACGTGCTGGCCGCCGGCGCCGGAAGAACGGTATACGTCCGTTCTCAGGTCGGCCGGATTGATCTCGATATCGATGTTGTCGTCGACTTCCGGCGACACGAACACCGAAGTGAAGCTGGTGTGGCGGCGGTTGTCGGAGTCGAACGGCGACTTGCGCACCAATCGATGCACGCCGGTTTCGGTCTTCAGCCAGCCGTAGGCGAAATCGCCTTCCACGCGCACGGTGGCGGATTTGATGCCGGCCACGTCGCCGCCGCTGACTTCCATCAGCTCGGTCTTCCAGCCGCGCGATTCGCACCAGCGCAGATACATGCGCAGCAGCATTTCCGCCCAGTCCTGCGCCTCGGTGCCGCCGGCGCCTGCCTGGATGTCGACGAACGCGTTGGTCGGATCCATCTGGCCGGAGAACATGCGCTGGAATTCCAGCTTCTCCACATGGGTGGCGAAGCGGTCCACGTCGGCTACCACGGCCAGCGCGGTGTCTTCGTCGTTCTCGCTTTCCGCCAGTTCCAGCAATTCGCTTGCTTCGGTCAGCCCGTCAGCGACGCTGGCGATGCCGCCGACCGTCTTGTCCAGCAGCGAACGTTCCCGTCCCAGGGTCTGGGCGTATTCGGGATTGTTCCAGATGTCGGGGTTTTCCAGTTCGCGGTTGACTTCTTCCAGACGCTCACGCTTGGCGTCGTAGTCAAAGATACCCCCGTAGCGAAATCAGCCGTTCTTGCAGGTCGGCGATGCGCTGGCGGATGGGATTGAGTTCGATCATGGTGCGGCGGGGGCGTGTCGTAAAGGTCGGCAAGGATACCAGAGGCGCCTGCTCCAGACCGCCTGCGGCAGGGCTTTCTCAAGGAATTTGGCGCGGGTGTGTGAGCCGATCAGTCGTTGCCGACCCGGTCGCGCAACTCGCTCCGATAGCGGCGGCTGCACGGCAAATTCGTGCCGTTCTTCAGATACAGGCGTGCATCGCCGCTTTCCAGGGGTTCGATGGAGACCACGTGATCCAGGTTGACCATGTAGCTCCGGTGGATCCGAGCGAAGCGCTGTGGGTCCAGCTTGGCCTCCACGCCCGCGATCGTGCTGCGCAGAGGGTAGTCGTGGCCGCGGACGCGCAGATTGACGTAGTTGCCAGCGGCCTGCAGCCATTCGATGTCGGCTGCGGCGACCAGGAATTCCCGCCCCAGCTTACGAACCAGGAAGCGTTCCGGACGCTCCACTGGTTCCACTGGCGGCCCCTCGTCCGGGACGTCCAGCAAGCTCGCTTCGCCCTGCCAGCGCCGCAGCAGGAAACGGTAGACCTCGATGCCGACCACCATGCCAGTAAAGCTGCGGACGTCCTTCAGGTATTCATAAAGGAACTCCCTGCCCCAGGGACCAAAGTCATAATTTCCGCCCTGCCATCGGTAGGCCAGCACCCGCAGCGCCACCATGCCGGCCACGTGCACCACTGAAAACAACAGGCTGGCCAACACGTACCAAGGCAGTTGCCGCCGCCAGGTGTCCCAATGCAGCGGAAAGCGACGGGTGAACAGCACCAATGCCGGCACCAACGCCAGCATCAGGACGGCGCTGGATCCCTCCCACACCGCCGGCTCCCAACTGGCGAACGTTAGCCCCGCCCGGCGGACGTCCATCAAGGTGGTGATGCTGTTGCCCGCTGCGTTGATAAGCATCAGCGCCGCCCAGAAACCAACTTCGAATGTGCGGCGCCAAGGCAGGAAACGGCGATAGGCAGCGTCGGAGCTGGAGTCGGTCATCGGCGCATTCTAGGTGAGTGGACCGCCCGGCAAGCCGGCATTCGTCCCTGATGTCCGCGGTTCGTCCCTTCGCGCCCGCCATCGATCACTTTGCGCTCGCGCGGCTACGTGGCCGGCCTTGAAATGAGTCGGTCCTTCTTCGTTGGAGCTGCCATGGAACGCCGTCACGATCTCGACTGGGTGCGCGTCTGCGCGTTCGGCTTGCTGGTGCTCTACCACGTGGGCATGTACTACGTGACTTGGGACTGGCACGTCAAAAGCCCACAAGCTGGCTCTGTGCTGGAACCCTTCATGCTGCTGACCAACCCGTGGCGGCTGTCGCTGTTGTTCCTGGTGTCTGGCGCGGCCAGCGCATTCCTACTCACCAAACAGCCGAAGGGGTTCCTGGGATCACGCTCCTGGCGCCTGCTGCTACCGTTGATATTCGGCATGCTGGTGATCGTGCCGCCGCAGGCCTATTACGAGCTGCTTGATTCACGGTACCCCGGCGGTTACCAGGACGGCTATCTGTCGTTCTGGGGCCGCTACCTTGCCGGCGACAGCACCTTCTGCGACGACGATGGCTGCCTGATCCTGCCCACCTGGAACCACTTGTGGTTCGTCGCTTACCTGTGGGTGTACACGGTGGCTATTTGGCTGCTCGACCGACTGGCACCCAAAGCCTCTGGCTCGCTGGGACGATGGCTGGCAGCACGACTGTCCGGCTGGGGCGTACTGTTGTGGCCGATAGTGGTGTTGGCCGCGGTCCGTGTCGCACTGGTGGATCGCTTCGAATCGACCCATGCGCTGGTCGATGATTGGTATAACCATGCCCAGTACTTCAGCGTGTTCCTGCTGGGTTTTCTGATGGCCCGCGCTGCCGGCTTCTGGGAAGCGCTGCAGCGATTCCGCTGGATATCGCTGACCTTGGCGGCCAGTAGCTACGGCTTCATCATCTGGTACTTCTACGCCAGCGGTTACGGTGAAACCAACCCACCACCGGATGCATTGCGCGCCGTACAACGTGCGATCTGGGGGATGAACCAATGGTGCGGCATCGCCGCGATCTTCGGCTTCGCTTTCCGGTTCCGCCATGCCGATAGTGCGGCCTTGCGGTATTTGGTGCCGGCGGTATTTCCGGTGTACATCCTCCACCAGACCGTGATCGTCGTGGCGGCATATAACCTCAAGCCGTTTGCCATCGCGCCGTCGCACGAGGGTCCGCTACTGGTGGCGCTGACCTTCGTCATCTGCTTCGGTGGCTATGAAATCATTCGTCGCGCCCGCTGGCTGCGCCCGTTGTTCGGCCTGAAGATAGGGCTCCGGCAGATGAAGACGGCACGGGTGTTGCCGGTACCGGAAGCTTGAGCGGTGGCCCAGTTACGGAGCGGTTAGCAACCGTGCCTGCTTGGCGCCTCGGTCATCGGGCTGACGCCGTAGCCACGAGCGCCGCGCGTCCGTTTTGGTTGTGTTGGCGACTACCCCGGAATGCATATACGCAGGCGGCTTGACCGCCATAGGACGTTCGTCCTAATCTGTTTAGGTCAGTTGTCCTACGCCAGACTTTTCTTCTGTGCCAGGGCCGCAGCGTAAAACCCGGAAACGAGCCGCATGAGCGCCAAGACCACTCGCGAGCAGATCATCAACGCGGCAGACCAGCTGTTCTATCGGCAGGGGTACGAATACACCTCATTCGCCGACATCGCCGACGCGGTGGGGATCTCGCGTGGCAATTTCTACCACCACTTCAAGAGCAAGGACGACATTCTCGACGCCGTGATCGCCCTGCGGCTCGCCAACACGCGGGAAATGCTCGACTGCTGGGAAGCCGATGGCACACTCCCTGCCGAGCGCATCCGCAGCTTCATCCATATCCTCATCGCGAACCGCGCCAAGATCATGCTGTACGGCTGCCCGGTGGGGACGCTCTGCGCCGAACTGGCCAAACTCGATCACGCCGCACAGTCCGGAGCAAACAAGATCCTGGGACTATTCCGCGACTGGCTGCGTCATCAGTTCGTGGCGTTTGGAAGGGAAGCGGATGCCGATGTATTGGCGATGCACTTGCTCGCCCGCAGTCAGGGCGTGGCCGCCTTGGCCAACGCCTTTCGCGACGAGATCTTCATTCGCTCCGAGGTCAATCAGATGTGCGCCTGGCTGGAAACACAGGCGCCGACCATCCGCTCGGCCTGACGCCGACGGCGCACACAAGCACACAAGCCCAGGGAACCATCGCATGCATATCGTCCTACTCCGATTTTCCGAGAACAAAGCCCAGGCCGCGCAGTTCATGGAAGGTCATAAGGCTTGGATCCAGCGTGGCGTGGACGACGGCGTCTTCCTGCTGGTCGGCAGTCTTCAGCCCAACGCGGGCGGAGCCATCCTGGCCCACGGCGTTTCGCTGTCCGAACTCCAGGTGCGGGTGAACGAGGATCCGTTTGTCGACAAAGTTGTGGTTACCGCGGAAGTTCTTGAAATCACTCCGGCGCGCGCAGATGAGCGGCTGAGTTTCCTGTTGGGCTGACCACTGCCCGCCCCAAGATGCCATGAGCCGGCACATGAGCCAAACGATTCCAGGACCTGATGGAAAGCCGCGCTGCCGCTGGTGTGCCGCCGCGCCGGAGTTCTTCGACTATCACGACACCGAATGGGGTTTCCCGGTGGATGACGACCGGCGCCTGTTCGAAAAGCTCTGCCTGGAGGGTTTCCAATCCGGCCTGAGTTGGCGAACCATCCTCGCCAAACGCGAGAACTTTCGCGCGGCCTTCCACGGTTTCGATCCCGAAAAGATCGCGCGTTTCACCGAAACCAATATCCGGCGCCTGCTTCAGGACGAAGGCATCGTGCGCCATCGGGGCAAGATAGAAGCCGTCATCAACAATGCACGGCGCATGTTGGAGCTTAGCGAGCGCGAAGGCTCGCTTGCCGCGTATATCTGGCGCTTCGAACCAACAGCCGCGGAACTGGCCCGGCCGCAAACCGTCTCGACATCGACGGCATCCATCACCCTATCCAAGGACCTCAGGAAACGCGGCTGGAAATTCGTCGGACCAACGACCGCTTACGCCTTCATGCAGGCGATGGGACTCGTCAATGACCATGTCGAAGGTTGTTCCGTGAGGCCGGCCGCCGAACGCGCGCGGGCGGCGTTCACCCGTCCGAGCAGCCGATCCGCGAATGAAACAGGCTAGAGCGGCAGCCAATGCCGGATCACCAATTGGATGCCGCGGCGATCCTGGTAATCATCGGTATCCAGTTGGTACGCCGCATGGATGCGCAGCGGCGGCGGTTGATCGATCCAGCCGTTGAAATGAATGGCGTTGAGCGGCGCGGGACGTTGCGGGGTGCGCAAGGAGAATTTCAGGTGGCGTTCGCCGACCACGCGCCAGTCCAGCACGTCGAATTCGCCATCGAACATAGGCTCCGGAAAGCCCTGCCCCCATGGCCCCGCCGCACGCAGCGCATCGGCGTGGAGCCGATCGAATTCGTGGGCCAACAGTTCGCCATCGCTAGGCAATTCTGCGCGCAGCATGGCGTCGTCCAGCAACGCCTGCGCCTGCTGCCGGAAAGCGACTTCAAACTCGGGTAGAACGCTTTGGTCCAGCGTCAGGCCGGCGGCCATGGCGTGACCACCGAACTTGGCGATCAGCTGTGGATGCGCCGCGTCGATGGCCGCCAAAGCGTCCCGTATATGGAAGCCCGGAATCGAACGCGCCGAGCCGCGCAGAGTTGTGCTGCCCGGTTCGGCCGGCGCGAAAGCGATCACCGGCCGATGCAACTTCTCCTTCATCTTCGACGCCACCAAACCCACCACACCGGGATGCCACTCGGGGTCGAACAGACATAGCGCGATAGGCGCCTGCAGATCGCCCTCGCCCGCCAATCGCGCGATCGCGGCTTCGGCTTCCTCCGTCATCTGCTGCTGTACGCCGCGGCGCTCGGCATTGATGCCATTGAGGATCTGCGCCATCTCGAACGCCTGGGCGCTGTCGTCGCACAGCAAGCATTCGATCCCCAGCGCCATGTCTTCCAGTCGACCAGCGGCGTTGAGCCTTGGCGCAACGGAGAAGGCGATGTCGGACGCACTCAGCTGACTGGCGTTGCGCCCCGACACTTCGATCAAGGCCCGCAATCCCGCGCACCCCTGCCCTGCGCGCAGACGGCGCAACCCGGCCGCAACCAATGCGCGATTATTGACGTCCAATGGCACCAGATCAGCCACGGTGCCGACCGCCACCAGGTCCAGCAGCGGCATCAGGTCGGGTTCGCCTGCGGCGAAGGCTCCGGCTTCGCGCAGCCGCCGGCGCAAGGCAAGCAGAACGTAGAACATCACGCCCACACCCGCCAGCATCTTGCTGGGAAACGCGTCACCGCGCAGATTGGGATTGACGATGGCGTCGGCCGGCGGCAACACATCGCCCGGCAAATGGTGATCGGTGACCAGCACCTGCCAGCCTTTTGCTTTGGCGGTGGCGATGCCGGCATGGCAGGCGATGCCGTGGTCGACGGTGACCAATAGGTCGGGCTCAAGCCCGACAAGCTCTTCGACCAATGACGGCGACAGCCCATAGCCATGGACCATGCGGTTCGGCACCGCGGGGCTGACGCGTTTCGCACCCAGCAAGCGCAAGCCGCGCACGCCCACGGCGCATGCAGTGGCGCCATCGCAATCAAAGTCGCCGACCACCACGATGTGCTTGTCATGGGCAATGGCATCGATCAATAGCGCCGTTGCCGCGGCCAGTCCGCCTAGCGAATCCGGCGCCAGCAGTTGCGCCAATCTGGGCTGCGCCTGTTCGAGGTTCATTGCGCCTCGCGCGGCATAGACGCGCCGGAGCAGCGACGGCACGGAATCGGGCCAATCGCCGCCAGGAACGGGCTCGCGGCGGCGAATCTTGGGGCTGGTCATGCCGGGACTTCGTCTGGGCGCAGCGTATCCAAGCGCGGCATGGGGCGGCGCCAGAAGCGCCAACGCTGGTCGCGCCGCAGCACGAAAATCGCGCCATCTTCGAAATCCAGGGTCAACGAATCCAGTTCGCGCTTTCTCAGCGCGGCCAACAGTGGCTGCAGCGCATCGCGGCACAACAGATCCAGATTGCGCAACTGGCGCAGATCGATCAGCGCGTCGACTTCATCGTTGCCCGCGTACTCCGTTGGAACGCCTGCGGCGCTGGCCAAGGCCCTCAGCAGCACTTCGTTGCCCTTGATCTGGCGGAACGAAGTACGCACGGTATCCGGCAAAACTCCTCCACCCCAGAACCACAACGAGTTCACCGGTGGTTTGCCTTCGGCCACTCGCTGCGCATTCCAAGGATGGTTGTGCAGCGTCACCTGTGCCTCGGTCAGCAACGCACGCCAACGTCGGCCGGCATCGCCTTCCGGCAGGTGCGCGAAAAGATCATCGCCCAGCACGTCGTCCACCGACGCGAATGCCGGCAACGGCGCATCCTTGGGAACGCGCAGGTACCAACGCGATGGATGTGGAGCGTCCAACGGAAAACCCGCATCGCCGAACAGCGGCCGTAGCGCCGGCAACAATCGCGCCACATCTTCATCGGTCAAGGCGAGTGCGTCGCCGTGGGCCAACATCCGGGCTCCGGTCATGTCCGGGGCCACACGTGCCGGATCGGCGCGTAACCAAGCCGACGATGCGGCGTCGCCCGCATCCAGTTGCCGGGTCAGTGCCGCCACCGGCCAATGATCGGGAATCAGCTGGAACTGACGCCGCAATTGTGCGCGCTCGCCTTCCTCGCCGCGGCCGCGATCGGCTCGGCCGAGCGCCTTGGCGACCACAACCGGCAGCGCCTGCCCCACCAACCGGGTGCGTGTGGGCAGCAGCAGCGTGGCCGATGCCATCGCGTGGTCAGTCGTTATAGGAGACGTTGATGATTTCGTATTCGCGCTGGCCGGCCGGGGCGTCGATGGTGACCGAATCTCCCTCGTGCTTGCCGATCAATGCGCGGGCCAACGGCGACGAAATCGCAATCAATCCTTGTTTGATATCCGCTTCCAGATCGCCAACCACCTGGTACCGCTTTTCCTCATCGGTATCCACATCGGCCAGCGTCACCACGGCACCAAACACGACGCGCGAACCGGCATTGAGTTTGCTCACGTCGATGATTTCGGAATGCGACAGCTCGCTTTCCAACTGTTTGATGCGGCCTTCGATGAAACTCTGCTGTTCGCGGGCCGCGTGGTATTCGGCGTTCTCTTTCAGATCGCCGTGCGCGCGCGCTTCAGCGATCGCGGCAATCACTTGCGGCCGCTTTACACTCTTAAGCTGTTCCAGTTCCTGGCGCAGACGCTGTGCGCCTTTCATAGTCAACGGTGCTCTCACCCTTAAAGCTCCTTGTGCAGTTCCTGCAACGCCAGGACCGGGCCGGTGCCGCGGTACTCCAGCGAATGCACCAGCGCCTTGGCGCCGGCAACGGTGGTCGAATAGGTGACGCGATGCTGCAGGGCTTCGCGCCGGATGGAGAAGGAGTCGGCGATGGCCTGCCGCCCCTCGGTGGTGTTGACGATATACACGATTTCGCCGTTCTTGATCAGATCGACGATATGCGGACGCCCTTCAACCACCTTGTTGATCAGTTCGCACTGCAGACCATTCTCGCGCAGCCATGCGCCGGTGCCCTGAGTGGCGACCAGGCTGAAGCCGCGCTCGACCAGCGCCTGGGCCACCGGCAGCACCCGTTTCTTGTCCGGGTCACGAACCGAAACAAAAGCTTTGCCTGGTGCGGGCGCCTTGATGCCGCCGGCTTCCTGGGCACGCGCCATGGCCGCGCCAAAACTCCGGCCCACGCCCATGACTTCGCCCGTGGAACGCATTTCCGGCCCAAGGATCGGGTCGACGCCCTGGAACTTGGCGAACGGGAAGATCGCTTCCTTCACCGAGTAATAGTCGGGCACGATTTCCTTGGTGGCGCCCTGCTCGGCGAGCGACTTGCCCGCCATGCAGCGCGCCGCGATCTTGGCCAGCGGCATGCCAGTCGCTTTCGACACGAATGGCACCGTGCGCGAGGCGCGCGGATTCACTTCCAGCAGGAAGATGGTGTCATCGCCATCATCATTGGTCTGGATGGCGAACTGCGTGTTCATCAGGCCAACGACGTTCAGCGCCTTGGCCAGCTCCACCACCTGGCGCCGCAATTCCGCCTGCGTTTTGGCGGAAAGCGAATAAGGCGGTAGCGAGCATGACGAGTCGCCGGAGTGCACGCCGGCTTCTTCGATGTGTTCCATCACGCCACCGACCAGTACGGCACCGGTCTGATCGGCGATGACGTCCACGTCGACTTCCACCGCATTGTCCAGGAAGCGGTCCAGCAGCACGGGCGAATCGTTGGACACCTTGACGGCATCGCGCACGTAGCGCGCCAGATCGGACTCACCGTAGACGATTTCCATCGCGCGTCCGCCGAGCACGTAGGACGGGCGCACCACCAACGGATAGCCGATCTCGCGCGCCAGCGTCAGCGCTTCATCGGCGTTGCGCGCGGTGCGGTTGGGCGGCTGCTTCAGGCCGAGCTTTTCGACCAACTGCTGGAAGCGCTCGCGGTCTTCGGCCAGGTCGATGGAGTCCGGCGACGTGCCAATCACCGGCACGCCATTGGCTTCCAGCGCCTGTGCCAGTTTCAGCGGAGTCTGGCCGCCGTACTGCACGATCACGCCCTTGGGTTGTTCCAACTCGACGATGGACAGCACGTCTTCCAGCGTCAGCGGTTCGAAGTACAGACGATCGGAGGTGTCGTAATCCGTAGAGACGGTTTCGGGATTGCAGTTGACCATGATGGTTTCGAAACCATCGGCACGCAACGCCAGCGCGGCGTGCACGCAACAATAGTCGAACTCGATGCCCTGGCCGATACGGTTGGGGCCGCCACCCAGGATCATGATCTTGTCGCGCTGAGTCGGTTCGGCCTCGCATTCGTCCTCGTAGGTCGAATACAGATAGGCGGTGCTGGTGGCGAACTCAGCGGCGCAGGAATCCACGCGCTTGTAGACCGGCTTCACACCCAAGGCTTTGCGCAGCACGCGTACCGCGGTTTCATCGGTACCGACCAACTGCGCCAACCGCGCATCGGAAAAACCGGCGCGCTTCAGCTTGCGCATGCGCGCGGCGTTCAACGATGCCAAACCGTCGGCGGCGAGTTGCTTCTCGTCGGCGATCAGTTCTTCCATCTGGTCCAGGAACCACGGATCGATGAAGGACAGCGCATGTACTTGTTCCACTGTCATGCCGGCGCGAAAGGCGTCGGCGACATAGAACAGGCGCTCAGGACCCGGCGCTTTCAGCTCGCGGCGCAGCGCGGCCATGTCGTCTTCATCCGAGAGATTCAACCCCGTCGGGTCCAGGCCAACCTTGCCGGTCTCCAGACCGCGCAGCGCTTTCTGCAGCGATTCCTGGAAAGTGCGGCCCATCGCCATCACCTCGCCCACCGATTTCATCTGGGTGGTCAGGCGCGGATCGGCGGCCGGGAATTTCTCGAAGGCGAAGCGCGGAATCTTGGTAACGACATAGTCGATGCTGGGCTCGAACGAGGCCGGAGTCAGACCGCCGGTGATTTCGTTGCGCAGCTCGTCCAGCGTATAGCCGACCGCCAGCTTGGCGGCGACCTTGGCAATCGGGAACCCGGTGGCTTTGGAAGCCAGTGCCGACGAACGCGACACGCGAGGGTTCATCTCGATGACGACGACGCGGCCCGTCTGCGCATTGATGCCGAACTGCACGTTGGAACCGCCGGTATCCACGCCGATCTTTCGCAGCACCGCGATGGATGCATCGCGCAGGCGCTGGTATTCCTTATCGGTCAACGTCTGCGCCGGTGCGACAGTAATCGAGTCGCCGGTGTGCACGCCCATCGGGTCCAGGTTTTCGATGGAGCACACGATGATGCAGTTGTCCGCGGTGTCGCGGACCACTTCCATCTCGAATTCCTTCCAGCCCAGCACGGACTCTTCCACCAACACCTCGCCGACCGGCGAGAGTTCCAGGCCGCGCTTGACGATGTCTTCGAATTCTTCGCGGTTGTAGGCGATACCGCCGCCACTGCCGCCCAAGGTGAAGCTGGGACGGATGATGGTGGGATATCCCACGCGGGTTTGAATATCGACCGCCTGCTCGAAACTGCGTGCGACCTCGGCCTTCGGGCATTCCAGTCCAATCTCGCCCATGGCCACGCGGAACAACTCGCGGTCCTCGGCCATCATGATCGCTTCGCGCTTGGCGCCGATGAGCTCCACGCCGTACTTTTCCAGCACGCCGTTGTCGGCCAGGTCCAGCGCGCAGTTCAGCGCGGTCTGTCCGCCCATGGTCGGCAGCAGCGCGTCAGGCTTTTCCTTGGCGATGATCTTCTCGACCGTCTGCCAGTTGATCGGCTCGATATAAACCGCGTCGGCCATTTCCGGGTCGGTCATGATGGTGGCCGGGTTGCTGTTGACCAGCACCACCCGGTAACCCTCGTCGCGCAGCGCCTTGCAGGCCTGGGCACCGGAGTAATCGAATTCGCAGGCCTGGCCGATGACGATCGGCCCGGCGCCAATGATCAGGACGGTCTTGATGTCGGTACGTTTTGGCATTTCGTCCTCAGTAAAGTCTTTTCTGCCACGCGCCAGGCGCGAGCCAGGTGATCTGGTCGGGTGATCCTGCGTCGATCGCTCCCGCGTTAACTGCAGCCAGCACGGCTTGCTGCATCGAATTCCAACTGCCGGCTGACGCGCCGATGCGTGCGCCGATCCGGTTGTTGTGTGCATCCATGGCGCGGCTCGGACTGCCTTCGCCATCGCGTTCCATTACGCGGGTGACCCAACCCACGCACCGCGGAGACAACGTGTAAGCGACGACGGCGCTGGCCAGCGAATGCCGATAGGCATCGGCCGGCCCGTTGCGGCCGCCAGGCAGATCCGCGGCCAGGTAGCGCGGGTACACCGCCACCGCCACGAACAGCGGATAGATCGCCATCAACGCTCCGACCAGCAACGGCCCGCGCCAGCGCCGTAACGCCGTCCTCGGCCGCAGAGAAGGAGACATGGCGACCATCACGCCTTAAGCGACTCCGTGGCCAGCTGGACGCTGTGCTGAGCTGCGACAGTGAATGAGCCGAAGCAATGGCTCATCGCGCTGCTTCCATCGACTGCACAAAACGGTCGAACAACGGCGCCACGTCGCGCGGTCCTGGTGAAGCCTCCGGGTGTCCCTGGAACGAGAATGCCGGCGCGTCGGTCAAGGCGATGCCCTGGTTGGTGCCGTCGAACAGCGAGCGGTGAGTCACGCGTATATTGGCCGGCAGCGTTGCTTCGTCGACGGCAAAGCCGTGGTTCTGCGACGTGATCATCACGCGTCCGGAATCCAGGTCGATCACCGGATGATTAGCGCCGTGGTGACCGTGCCCCATCTTCACCGTCTTGCCCCCGGCGGCCAGCGCCAACAGCTGGTGACCCAGGCAGATGCCGAAGGTCGGGATCTTCTTATCGACGAATTCGCGGATGGCGGTGATCGCGTAATCGCAAGGCTCCGGGTCGCCCGGGCCATTGGACAGGAACACGCCGTCCGGCTTCATTGCCAGCACGTCGGCGGCGGAAGTCTGCGCCGGCACGACGGTGACATCGCAGCCGCGCTCGGCCAGCATGCGCAGAATGTTGTACTTCACGCCATAGTCGTAGGCCACCACTTTGAACTTCGGTTCGCTCTGGGCGCACTTGCGGCTGTCCAGGTCCAGCTGGCCGTCCCGCCACGAATACGATTTAGTGACCGACACCACTTTCGCCAGATCCATTCCCTTCAGGCCAGGAAACTTTCGCGCGGCTTCCAGGGCTTTTTCGACGTCGATGTCATCGCCCGCCATCAAGGCGCCGTTCTGTGCGCCGCGGTCGCGCAACAAACGGGTCAGTTTGCGGGTGTCGATGCCGGCGATGGCCACGATACCTCGTGCCATCAGCCACTCGGGCAGCGGCGTCTGACTGCGCCAGCTGCTGGGGCGGCGCGGCACATCGCGCACGATCAGGCCGGCGCACCAGACTTGGCTGGCTTCATCGTCCTGGTCGGTGCAACCGGTATTGCCGATATGGGGATAGGTCAGAGTGACCAGTTGGCGGGCGTAGGAAGGATCGGTAACGACCTCCTGGTAACCGGTCATGGCGGTGTTGAACACCACTTCGCCGACCGAAAGGCCAGTCGCGCCTACGGAATCGCCCTCGAACACGGTGCCGTCTTCGAGTACGAGAATTGCGGGTTGAGTCACGGGGTTCGCCTTGGGGTGAAGGAACCCTGCCCCTCCGACTTGCGGCTGCAAGAAACCGCGAACGCGGTATTTCTCCGGTCCGGGGCGGTAGGTAACAGGCGAGCGAGAATTGTACTGGCGTAGGGGGGGCAATGCCAGCCGTTTTTTGAATGGGAGGCCCCAAGGAGCCGCCCATCCATCGGATCTCTCTTGCTGGTTCCTTGTGGGAGCGACTGCAGGCCTGACCCAGCGCCTCAATCCAGCAAATCACGCACCCGATAGCTGCCGGGTGGCTTCCCTGCCAACCGCCGAGCGGCATGAAGGGCGCCACGCGCGAAGATGTCGCGGTTGGTGGCGCGATGAACGAGTTCGATGCGTTCGCCCAATCCGGCAAACTGAACGGTGTGCTCACCCACGATGTCTCCGGCGCGCAGGCTGGCGTAATGGACCTCCACGCCTGCCGTGCTGGCTGCCTGTCCTAAGGTCAAGGCAGTGCCGGATGGGGCGTCCTTCTTTTGTGTGTGATGAGACTCGATGATGTCGCAATCCCACTGGGCCAACGCCTTCGCCGCCCGCTCAGTCAGTTCGGTCAACACCGCCACGCCCAGGCTGAAATTGGATGCCCAGACCAGCGGTATGCGTTCCGACGCCTCGTCCAGGGTTTGGCGTTGAGCGTCGGATAAACCGGTGGTTCCGGATACCAGCGCAGCACCGCGTTGCGAGCACAGCGACAAGATCGAATCAAAGCCTTCCGGCAGGCTGAAGTCGATTACCACGTCGAATGCGGGAACGCCGTTCATCTCACGCGCAGCGAAATGCGGGACGCCATCGACCACGCGCTGCGGCGGCGGCCTGCCGGTGACGGCACCCACCACGGTGAACTGATCGGGCTGCTCAGCCGCCAGCCTCAACAAGGATTGGCCCATGCGGCCGGAAGCGCCATGGATGAGTAGCCGCAATGGCGAAGAAGAATCTGCTGGGTTCATTTATGCAGGCTAGCCCGCGCGGATGCGGCCGACAAGCGGTTGTGGTGTCCGCACTACTGTCGGACAGACTCGGCGCGGGGCGTGGCCCCGACCTACTATGCACTTTCGGAATTCGTAGGTCGGCCCACGCGGCCGACGCTGCGGTGCCCCGAAAACGCGGGGCGCTGACGACGTGGCCTCGACCTACGCTGCGACAGGCGATTTGATCCCAGCGATTTCCGCCTTCACCAGCGCACCCAGCTTCTGCATGCCCAGTTCGATTTTCTCGGCCGGCACGGTGACGAAGGACAGTCGCAACGTGTTCGGTTGCGGATTGGCTGCAAAGAACGGTGCGCCCGGTACGAATGCCACATGCTGTTCGATGGCTTTGGTGAGCAACGCGGTGGTATCCACACCCTCGGGCAAGGTCACCCAGATGAACATGCCGCCCGCCGGTCGGTTCCACTGAGCTTCGGCCGGGAAATAACGCTCCAGTGCCGACACCATCAGTTCGCATTGATGGCCGTACAGCGTACGGATCTCGGGAATATGCCGGTCCAGGAAACCGTCCTGCACCGCTTCATAGACGATCCGCTGCGAGAATGAAGGCGTATGCAGATCCGCCGCCTGCTTGGCCTGCACCAGCTTGCCGTGCAGTTCTTCAGGTGCGATCAGGTAGCCCAGGCGCAGACCCGGAGCCAGCACCTTGGAGAACGAACCCATGTAGACCACATTGTCCGGGTTCATCGACAGCAGGCTGGGCAGCTGTTCGCCCTGGTAGCTCAGTTCGCCGTAGGGATCGTCTTCCACCACCAGCACGCCGGCTTCAGTGGCTTTCTTCACCAGGTCCTGGCGGCGTTCCAGCGGCATGCGCCGGCCGGTGGGATTCTGGAAATTGGGCAAGCAGTACATGAAGCGCGCGTCTTTCAGCTGTTCGGCCGTCAGCGCGTCGGTGACGATGCCGTTTTCGTCGGTCTGCATCGGCGAGAACTGCGGCTCGAACAACGAATAGGCCTGCAAAGCGCCCAAATAGCTAGGGGTTTCCACCAGCACCTTGCTGCCCGGGTCGATCAACACCTTGCCCAGCAGGTCCAGGCCCTGCTGCGAACCCGTGGTGATCATGACCTGACTGGGCCGGATGGTGACGCCATGCTTGCTGTTGCGCCTGGCGATCCATTCCCGCAGCGGCGTGAAGCCCTCGGTGGGACCGTATTGCAGCGCGGCCTGCGCGCATTCGTCGAACACCTTGTCGGTCGCCCAGCGCATGCGTTCGATCGGGAACGTAGCCGGCGAAGGCAGACCGCCGGCGAAGGAGATCACTTCGGGACGTTCGGTGACTTTGAGGATTTCGCGGATCGCCGAACTGGTCAGCGCCTGCGCACGTTTTGAGAGTGTGAATTTGGCGGTCATGCGGGCTAGTTTAGCGGTTCCGAGGTGCCCGTGCTGCCGCGGAAATCGTAGAGCGGAGCGCGCCCCGCGATAGCGCCGCGTCAGCAGCAACGGGGCCGTCGCAACGGCAGGTGATAGCGACTAGCCGCTTACTCTGTGGCGCTTGATTATCGGAGAAAAGCAGCGGAGCAAGCTCCGCTCTACGGAAGGGGGCTGATGGCATTCCTCTCGCCGGGGGGGCGATGGGAAACCTATCGCGAAAGCAAAACCCGGCCGATTCCACTCTCCGCGATCTCATTGATTGCACCTGCGAGCGCCCGGGAATCGCTTTCAGCGGTGAAACCCATGCGGAAATGCACCTCGCCCTCGGGGGTGCGCGAGGAGTGCACCGACGACAGACTGATGCCATGCCGCTCGAATACATGCAACAAAGCGCGCAGGGAACCAGGGCGATCCACCGGCAGATGCACGCTGAGGGTGCGGACCTCGGTCATATCCGCCAGTAGGTAACCCAGCTTCTCGAAACTGTAGTTACCGTGATCCAGCGCTTTGGCACCCAACGCGTCGTGGCTGGTCTGCAGGAATTCGTGGCGAAATGCCGCGCGCGCGTTGTCATCGCCAACATTGACCAAGCCCTTCAGCCCGGCCAGATGCGTGCTGAGCTTTTCCAGCATCTCCGGCACGTACGGATTGCCGAACTGGATGTCTTCGTAGATGGCCGGATTCATCGACAGGATGCGCGCGATGATCGCGGTGTCCATTTCGAAAGAGGCCGAGCGAAAAGGCATCAAGGCATCCAGTTCGCCCAGTTCCGTCGCGTAGTCGCGCAGCACCGCCGCCTGCGCCAAGTGGCTGGCATGCACCATGGCCTGCACCAGCGCCATCACTCGGTCGTGGTGCTCCGGCTCGCTGCGCACGCACTCGGCTTCCAGCGCGTGCAAGGTGTGTTGGAGCCATTCGCGCCATTGATCCAACCGCGCTTCGCAAACCACCATCACCCTGCCCTTGAGCGTAGGAGACTTGGGTGGCGCTGTCATCGGGTGCAGTCCGGCGACTTCCGCTTGCGATTCCAGCATCGCAGCCACCGGCGCGCTCTTGATTGAGGTCACGTCCAACCATAGCTTGCCGCGTTCGCGACCATCCGCAATGCGCACGTATTCGCGGATCAGCGCTGTCGTTTGGCGTATAGGTGCGGAGAAAATCAGTACATCCGCGCGTTCGATGAGCTCATTTTCCGAAAGCGAATTGGTCGCCACCGGGTCCCGGCCGACCACCTCCAAGCCCATGCGCTCACGGAAGAAGCGCTGGAGCCAGCGCCCATAGGCGCCTTCCATGCCGACCAGGCCGATGACGGGATCACGGATCATTGCTGCGGCGTCTCAACAGACCAGAGCATGCTCTGGTCGTCCGGCAATACGGCGGATGAGCTTGTATTTCAAGGCGCCTCTTTTTCCAGATAGATGATCTGAGAACGCAGGTCCGGCATGATCTTGCGCATTAGCTGTGAATAGCTGGCGTTGTACTCGGCGGAACACACCGGCCCTGGCGTGCGGTCATTCAACGTGCGCTTGACGTGGATCCGATTGGCTTCCTGCCGATAGGTCGCGGTATACGCCACCCCGCTCTGCTCCAACGAGAGATTGCTTGGTAGCGCGGCGATGCGCATTGTCTCTGGGAATTCGAAGAGGTACTCCTCATCGGAAAGAATGCCGCCGCAGCTACTTTCGCCAGCGGCCTGCTCGTCGCTGCTCAGATTGCGGCCGACAATGCCCGACACCGGCGCCAGACTGATGAACCATGGCTCGACCTCCATGCCACCCGGCACAGGGATCATCTGCTCCACATCGAAGCTGGCATCCAAAGTGAAGTGCTCCAACAACGGCTTGGGATCTTCGTAGACAAGCGTGCCTTGGGCTTTCAGCCCGCTCTGTTGGAAATAGCGTTTGACCAGTTTGTCGGCGTCCGCACGGTCCATATTGCGGAACTGGTTGCGCGCGGCGACCGCCAGGCGGCCATTCAACTTGAGTTGCAACGTTCCTTTCACCGACCCGTCCGGCTGGATCCGCAACACCGTCTTCATGTGTTGCCAATCTTGGCCAGCCTGCAGCGCGGGCGTCTTTGCGTCGTCCCGGTGCCCGGCAACCAGCAGCACCGGTTTGCCCGCCGCGTTAGGTGGCAGGCTACCGAAAGGGACCGTGGCGGCCGTGGAATCGGCATACAGGTCCAGACTGGGGATATAGGTGATGACGTGGTTCACCATCGATGCGACCGGAACTTTGGGCAGCGTGTAGGTTTCTCCGGCATTGATCAGCGCCTGCGTGCTGTCGATGCCCTTGGCCGTCAATAGGGCCTGCAGCAGCGTTGCGTGATCCTTGCAATCACCCATGCGGTTATCCAGGACCACACTCAGATCGCGCGGCACCACGGCGCCCAGGCCTATGCAGTTGCCCGCATAGGAGATCTGTGCGGAAACCCATTCGTATAATCGCTTGGCGATTTCGCGCGGCTCAGTCGCGTCGCCTGCGATCTCGTCCGCGAGCGTACGGATACGCTCATCAGGAACAGCCTTCGCATTGGCCGGCCCACCATAGGCCTGTGCGATCTGCGCATAGCTGGAGAACGTGGAATAGGCGTATCCCGGATATCGCTCCACGTTGTAGGTGCTATCGCGCAGACTTTCCGGATCTACCGGCTCGCGATTGCGCCAGGTCCATTCGACCACTTTCCGGCCATTGGCAGGTCGTTTGGCCACCTCTTTCATCTGCCAAGCCTGATGCTGGGCGACCAGCGATTCCGGCGCATCGACGATGACGCGCAGGTCCCCGTAGTACGTCGCAGGGCTATAGCTGCGAATGATCGAGAAGTGGCCATCGAACATCGGCTTGCTTGCCGTCAGCCGATAAGAGAACACCGTGGTGTCGCCCACCGCCAGCTCGGGGAACACAACGGTAAGCGTGGTCTGGTCCGAGTAGATCGGCGATTCGCCGTCCTGCCCGGAGCGTGTGTTGACCTGAAAGTTGCCCGCGGGCACCTCGATCTTCTTGCCGTTCGCCTTCAATGTGTAGGCGGCAACCACATCGGCTTTCTGGATGCTGGTGCTGTAGGTGATCGAAGCGTCCTTGGCCGATTCCAGTGCGGACTCTTTCAGCACCTTGATGGCGATCTCGCGCGACTCGACATAGCTGCCGTCGCCGTTGACGAGATAGGTTGTGTTTTCATGTTCGATCTGCAGCGGCCGGTCGCCGGCCTCACCGGCAGAAGCCGCGCCGCATCCCAGCACCGCACCCATTGCAACGCCGCAAGCCCATTGCCTAGGATTCATTTCGTCCCCTGTTCTTCCATTGAAAAGCCGTTCGGCCACCAAGCGGCGTCACGGAACCCCGGCCAGCATCGTACACGGTACGACGTCCAGGAATCCAAGGAAGACAGGGACAAATATCAGGACGTCATGCGATCCCAGAAGCCTTTCACGCCATCCAGGAAGGTAGCGGATTTGGGCGAATGCTTGCGTACCTCTTCGCCCACGAACGTGGCCTCGAACTTCTCAAGCAATTCGCGCTGCTCGGGCGTCAGGTTGACGGGAGTTTCCACCACAACGCGGCAATACAGATCGCCTTCACTGCGGCTGCGCACCGACTTGACGCCCTTGCCGCGCAGGCGGAAAAGTTTTCCGGATTGGGTTTCCGCCGGAATGCGGATCTCGGTTTCGCCGTTGAGGGTCGGCACCTGCACGGTGTCGCCCAGCGCGGCTTGCGAAATCCGGATGGGGACTTCGCAATGCAGATCGTCGCCGTCCCGCTGGAAGATCGGATGCTCGCGCACACGCACTTCCACGTACAGGTCGCCAGGCGGTGTACCGGGAGGGCCGGCTTCGCCTTCGCCCGTCAGACGGATGCGGTCGCCATTGTCCACACCAGCTGGAATCTTGATCGACAAAACTTTTTCTTCTTCCACCCTGCCCGCGCCATGGCAATGCTTGCAGGGGTGCCGGATGGTCTGGCCACGGCCACCGCACGTCGGGCAAGTTTGCTGCATGGCGAAGATACCGCGCTGGACACGCACGTTGCCGCGCCCGCCGCAGGTGGTGCAGGTTTCCACCTTGCCGTCTTCCGAACCGGAACCGTTGCAAGGTTCACACGGCGCAAGCGTGGGAATCTCGATGCGTTTTTCCGCACCCGCGACCGCTTCTTCCAGGTCCAGCTCCATCACGTAGCCGACGTCCGCGCCACGACGCGCGGCGCGCGAGCCGCCGCCCGCGCCTCCGAAGATGTTGCCGAAAATATCACCGAAAATATCGCCCATGTCGGGCGCGCCGTAACCACCACCGCCACCGCCCATGCCATGCTCGAAGGCTGCATGCCCATGCGCATCGTAGGCACGACGCTTAGCGCTGTCGGAAAGCACCTCGTAGGCTTCCTTGCATTCCTTGAATGCCGCTTCGGCCGAGGTGTCGCCCGGATTGCGGTCCGGGTGATGTTTCATGGCGCAGCGCCGATAGGCCTTTTTCAGGTCTTCGTCGCTGGCGGTGCGGGATACGCCCAGCACTTCGTAGTAGTCGCGTTTTGACATAGGTCAATGGTCAATTCGGCCTTCGGCCTGTCAATGCGGCGGCTACGCCGCCTGTAATGGGTAAAAGCTGCAACATCGTCTATTCCGCTACTCGACTGCGCTGCGACTTCATCAGTGCTCCAAGCGAAGCCTGCAGCCGCTCCGTGTCGGCGAGAAGAGAATTCAGACCAGCTGCCAACTCCAGGTTTTCAGCAATACGTAGTTGAATATCCAATTCGAAAAGAGAACCTCGGGCAATCATAAGAAAACGAAGAAATTCCTGACGACTCCCTCGGACGGCGCCCTCGGCGATGTTCGACGGAACACTGACTGAAGCTCGGAGAATCTGGCTGGTCAGTCCGAAACGCTCATCGGCAGGAAACATCCGAGTCACCGCATAAACCCTGGTGACCAATGCCATCGCCTCTTGCCAAACTCTCAACTCATGATGCGGTCGCACCTGCCCTCCTTGGCAGCAAGCCGGGCAACTGCCCGGCTTGCGACTTTACTACTGACTATTCACCACATTACTTCTTCTCGTCGTCCTTGACTTCAGTGAACTCGGCGTCGACCACATCTTCGGTCTGAGCGGATCCACCCTCGCCAGCGGCGCCGGGCTGCTCCGCAGCGGCGGCCGCTGCATACAACGACTGGCCGGCTTCTTCCAGCGCCTTGGTCTTGGCTTCGATCTGTGCCTTGTCATCGCCCTTCATGGCGGTGTCCAGGTCGGCGATCGCGGCTTCGACACGGCCGATCACGTCGCCCGGCACCTTGCTGCCATGTTCGGTGATGGCGGTGCGGGTAGCGTGCAGCAAACCGTCGGCCTGATTGCGTGCCTGCACCAGCTCGTGGAACTTCTTGTCCTCTTCGCGGTGGGCTTCAGCGTCCTGCACCATCCGCTGGATTTCTTCCTCGGACAGGCCGGAACCGGCCTTGATCTCGACCTTCTGTTCCTTGTTGGTCTTCTTGTCCTTCGCCGACACATGCAGGATGCCGTTGGCGTCGATGTCGAATGACACCTCCACCTGCGGCAGGCCGCGCGGCGCCGCATCAATGCCGGCCAAATCGAACTTGGCCAGCGACTTGTTGAAGCGGGCCTGCTCGCGCTCGCCTTGCAGCACGTGCACGGTCACCGCGGACTGATTGTCCTCGGCGGTGGAGAAGACCTGCGAAGCCTTGGTGGGAATGGTGGTGTTCTTCTCGATGATCTTGGTGAACACGCCGCCCAAGGTTTCGATGCCCAGGCTCAGCGGGGTCACGTCCAGCAACAGCACGTCCTTGACGTCACCGGCCAGCACGCCGCCCTGGATGGCAGCACCCAACGCCACGGCTTCGTCCGGATTGACGTCCTTGCGCGGCTCCTTGCCAAAGAACTCCGCCACCGCCTGCTGCACCTTGGGCATGCGGGTCTGACCGCCGACCAGGATGACTTCGCCGATGTCGCTGGAGCGCAGGCCGGCGTCGTTCAACGCGGTACGGCACGGCTCGATGGTCTTCTTGATCAGGTCCTCGACCAGCGCTTCCAGCTTGGCGCGGGTCAACTTGATGTTCAGGTGCTTGGGACCGGAAGCATCTGCCGTCACGTACGGCAGGTTCACTTCGGTCTGCTGCGCGCTGGACAATTCGATCTTGGCACGCTCGGCGGCGTCCTTCAGGCGCTGCAGGGCCAACGGATCCTTGCGCAGGTCGATGCCCTGGTCCTTCTGGAATTCTTCCACCAGATAGTCGATGACGCGCTTGTCGAAGTCTTCGCCGCCCAGGAAGGTGTCACCATTGGTAGCAAGCACTTCGAACTGCTTCTCGCCGTCGACGTTGGCGATTTCGATGATCGATACGTCAAACGTACCGCCGCCCAGATCATAGACCACGATCTTGCGATCCTTGGCGTCGGCCTTGTCCAAACCGTAGGCCAGCGCGGCCGCGGTCGGTTCGTTGATGATGCGCTTGACGTCCAGGCCCGCGATCTTGCCGGCGTCCTTGGTGGCTTGGCGCTGACTGTCGTTGAAGTAGGCCGGCACGGTGATCACCGCTTCGGTGACGGTCTCGCCCAGGAAGGCTTCGGCCGTCTTCTTCATCTTTTCCAGGATGCGCGCCGAGATTTCCTGTGCAGACAATTTCTTGCCGTCGGAAGTGGTTACCCAGGCGTCGCCGTTGTCGTGCTGGATGATGCCGTAAGGAACCAGTCCGATATCCTTCTGCACTTCGGCGTCGGTGAATTTGCGGCCGATCAGGCGCTTCACCGCGTAGAAGGTGTTCTTGGGGTTGGTAACGGCCTGGCGCTTGGCCGAGGCGCCCACCAATACTTCGCCGTCCTTGGTGTAAGCGACGATGGAAGGCGTGGTGCGGTCGCCTTCGGCGTTTTCGATGACGCGCGCCTTGCCGCCTTCCATGATCGCCACGCACGAATTGGTCGTGCCTAGGTCGATACCGATGATCTTGCCCATTGTGGGTTGCTCCCTAAGAGATTCAGTATTTGGCCGGCCTGGGCCGGGTTGATGAGTGGAATGTGGGGGTCGAGCTGGAGGCTTCAAGGGCTGGGAACTGGGAGCGGACATGGGAAATCCGCGTGCCAGGCTGCGGAATTCGTCCGAAGGACCGGAACATTTCGGTACCTGGACAGGTTCATTCCCCGTTCCCTATTCCCCATTCCCGGCTTCAATCGTGCTTCGCCACCACGACCAGCGCTGGGCGCAGCAGCCGGCCGTTAAGCAGGTAACCCTTCTGGAAAACCTGGATTACGCTGCCCGGCGCCGCACCCGGCGCTTCCGCTTGGCTGATGGCTTGATGGTGTTCTGGATTGAAGGCTTCGCCGGTCGGATCCAGCAAGGCCAGACCATTGTCATTGGCTACCTTCAGCAGCTGCTTCATCGTCAGCTCCAGGCCGTCTTTCAACGGGCTGGGTTCGGCGCCGGCCGCCGCAAGGCCAGCATCCAGGCTGTCGAATACCGGCAGCAGATCGCCAAGCAGGCGTTCGTTGGCGAATCTGCGCGCCTGCTCGATATCGCGTGCCACGCGCTTGCGCTGGTTGTCCAGGTCGGCGCGCTCCAGCAGCGACGAGGCGCGCAACTGGTCCAACTCGTTGTGCAGGCGCTCTATTTCGGCTTTTGCGTTTTCAATCTCGTTCGACTCGGAGGTCTGTCCGAGGTCGGAATCTTGTTCGTGCTCGCTCATTTCGGGTCCCGTCGCGGCAAGTCCGGCCGCCTGATCGGAACCAATGGGGCCGGCGGAGCGGGATTCAAGGCGATAAAGCCGGGAATGGGGAATTGAGGATGGGGAATGAAGGCGTCCAAGCGCCCGAAGTGTTCCAGCTCTTCGGGCCGGTCCGTAGCACGAGGCTCGAATTCCCTGGCCTCTGACCTCTGACCCCTGGTCCCTATTTGACCGGGTTATCCATGGCGGCGCCCAGCACGTCGGCGGCAGCCTGCACCACCGGAATGACCCGGTCGTAAGCCATGCGGGTGGGACCAATCACCCCCAGCACGCCAAGCACCTGGCCGCCGACCATGTATGGCGCGGTGACCGCGGAGATGCTGGCGTGCGGCGCCAGCCCGGTTTCGTCGCCAATGAAGATGCGCACGCCCGGCGCCTGGATAGTGCGCTCCAGCAATTGCAGGATTTCGCGCTTGCGGGCGAACGCTTCGAACAGCTCGCGTAGGCGATCCAGGTCGGTCAGGTCCTGCACGCCCATCAGCTTCGTCTGCCCGGCCAGCACTACGTCGTCCGCCGTCGGCGCCAACACTTGCTCGGCCAATTCCACGGAGTGCGCCAACAGGCCCTCCATTTCCGACTGGGCCGCGCGCAGATCACGCAACAACGTGGTGCGGATGTCGGAAATCGGGCGGCCAGCGAAATGGGCGTTGAGATAGTTCGCGACTCGCTCCAGCTCGGAACGGTCATAAGCGCGACGCGGCTCGATAACCCGGTTCTGCACTTCGCTGTCGGCGAAGACCAGGATGGCCAACACCCGCCGCGCATCCAACGGCACGAAATCGATATGCCGGAACGCGAACTGCTCCCGTTTCGGCGCGCTCACGACGCCAACGAAATGGGTCATGGCCGATAGCAGTTCCGAAGCATTGCCCAGTAGCGCCTGGGTTCCGGCACCCTGCGGCATTTCCGAACGCAGCCGGGCCACTTCGCCTTCGCCCAGGGATTTCACCTGCACCAGGCTGTCCACGAACACCCGGTAGCCCTGCTCCGTTGGCACTCGTCCGGCCGACGCATGCGGCGAACTGAGCAGGCCCACTTCTTCCAGCTCGGCCAGGATGTTGCGGATAGTGGCCGGGCTGACGTCCAGGCCGGCATGTTTGGCCAGTGTCGCCGACCCCACCGGCTCGCCGTCGCGGATGTACCGCGATATCAGCGTGCGCAACAGCTGCCGGGCGCGCGGATCGAGCGGATTGGAAGGGTCGGCCATGGCCGACTAGATAGCCGTGCGACGCCTTTATTGCAAGCGCCGTCGTGCGCCTCCACCCACGCGCAACCAGCGCGGTGAACCGCCATGGACGCTTTCCTCGCTGGCGGCGGCAGGGCGGCTGTCGCAGAACTTGAGCCGCTAGCCTTTACAATCCGCCACCATGCTAAGACACCTCGCGATCAAGGATTTTGCCGTTGTCCGATCCGCCGAACTGGAGTTCGGCCCGGGCATGACGGTCATTTCGGGCGAAACCGGCGCCGGCAAATCGCTGCTGGTGGATGCGCTGGGTTTTCTGTCCGGCCTGCGTGCCGACAGCGGTGTGGTGCGCCATGGTGCGGAGCGTGCGGACCTGTCCGCTGAATTCGTTCTGGAACCCACCGCGCCAGCGCTGGCCTGGTTGGCCGAAAACGAGCTGGACGATGACGGCCACTGTCAACTGCGCCGCGTCATCCGGGCGGATGGCGGCTCCCGCGCCTGGATCAACGGGCGCAGCGTGACCCTGTCGCAGCTGTCCGACCTTGCCTCCAGGCTGGTGGAGATCCATGGCCAGCATGAACACCAGGCACTGCTTTCCAAACCCAGCCAACTGGCGCTGCTTGACGCCTATGCCCGCAATCACACGGAAGCCTTGGCCGTGCGCGAGGCCTCCGAACGCTGGCAAGCCTTGCTACGCGAGCGGGAACGCCTGTCCGAGCGCGGCGACGTCTCCGACCGCATCAACTACCTGGAACATCAGTTCAGTGAGCTGCAGCGCGAGGACTTGTCGCCCGCCGCCATCGAAGCCTTGACCGCCAATCACAAACGGCAGGCGCACGCCTCCGGGTTGATTCAGGCCTGCGACGCCGCTTTGGTACGTTTGGGCGGCGACGAAACACCTTCGCTGCTGCGCCAACTGCAACAAACCCGCAGCGAACTAGCGCGCATGACCGAACACGAACCCCGGCTGCGTGAAGTCGATGGTCTGCTGGAAAACGCGGACATCCAGCTGGAGGAAGCGCTGGGCCTACTCAGCCAGGTTCGTGACGATCTCGACGCCGATCCTTCGCAGCTGGAAGAGTTGGAACGCAAGCTGAGGCGTATTCACGACCTGGCACGCAAGCACCGCATCTCGCCGGATCAGCTGGCGGAACAGCGCGACAGCATCGCGGCCGAACTGGATTCGCTGCGCGGCGCCGGCGAGCGCCTGCTCAAGTTGAACAGCGAAATAGAAGCGGCGCGCGATGCGTGGCGCAATGCCGCTGCACGCCTGGGCAAGACCCGTCAACGTGCCGCCACGCAGCTGTCCAAGGCCACCACGACGCTGATCGCCGAGCTGGGCATGGGCGGTGGCAAGTTCGAAATCGCGATGGAACCCAACGAATCCGAACGCGCCGATCCGCTGGGAGGCGAGCGGGTGGAATTCCTGGTGTCCGCCAATGCCGGCCAGCCGCCGCGCGCGTTGCGCAAGGTGGCTTCCGGTGGCGAGTTGTCGCGCATTTCGCTGGCAATCGAAGTCGCTGCGTTAGGGCTGGATGCGGTGCCCACGATGGTGTTCGACGAGGTCGATTCCGGCATCGGCGGCGCGGTCGCTGAAATCGTCGGCCAGAAGCTGCGCGCCTTGGGCGCCAAACGGCAGGTGCTGTGCGTCACTCACCTACCGCAGGTCGCGGCGCAGGGCCACGCCCATTACCGCGTTAGCAAGGCGCCGGTGGAAGGAATGACCCAGAGCGCGGTGGAATCGCTCACCGCCAAGCAGCGGGAAGAAGAATTGGCGCGCATGCTGGGCGGCGTGGAAGTCAGCAAGGAAGCACATGCGGCAGCCAAGCGGTTGCTGGCGAACGCCGTGTAAGGCGCAACGCGTCTCGTAGAGCGGAGCTTGCTCCGCTGCTTTTTCCTACCCATCCATCAAGAGCAGCGGAGCAAGCTCCGCTCTACAAGGCGTGGGTGAATTCCTTGTGGGAGTGACGTAAGTCGCGACGTTGATGTTTCCGGTCGCGACTTACGTCGCTCCCACAAGAGACGTACCCGTGCCTTTGTGAAGCCGCGTTAGCGCCTTTTCTTGCGCACGTACAGCACCAGCGAGTGCTCTTCTATTTCATAGCCGTGCTGCGCCGCTATTTTGCGTTGCAGGGCTTCGATTTCGTCGTTGGAGAACTCGATGACATGCCCCGTGTCCACGTCGACCATATGGTCGTGGTGGTGTCCGCGGTCAAGTTCGTACACGGCCTGGCCGCCTTCGAAATTGTGCTTGAGCACCAAGCCGGCGGCTTCGAATTGGGTGAGCACGCGGTACACCGTGGCCAGTCCGATTTCGTCGCCCTGCTCCAGCAGCTGCCGGTAAATGTCTTCGGCTGACAGATGGTGCTCTGAGGTCTTCTGTTCCAACAACGCCAGGATGCGCATCCGGGGATGCGTCACCTTCAGTCCAACTTTGCGTAGATCCTGCGTTTCCATGGCGTCTCCGTTCATTCTCGGTTTAGCGCCAGCTGCCTGTAGCTCGGTTGCGGCGGTCGCGGGAAGTGTATCATCGACGCGATTTCCTTCCTTACGATCCCAATGCGTAAATTCCTGCTGGTCGCCACCCTCGCCTTCTCCACCGCTGGTTGCGGCATTCTGTACAAGCAGCCGATCTACCAGGGCAATCTGCTCGAAAAGACCGCTGTGGACCAGTTGCAGGCGGGCCAGAGCAAGCAGCAGGTGCAGGCGTTGTTGGGCACTCCCTCCGTCGCCGATCCGTTTCATGCAGATCGCTGGGACTACACCGCTGCCCAACGCACCAATCGTCGTGGCACCACCGAGATCAAGAATCTCACGCTGTACTTCGACGGTAACAGCCTGAGCAAATGGGAAGGCGAATACTTCCCCGAGAACGACCTGCAATTGTCGAAGGACGTGCGCAAATTCGGCCCGAATCTGGCCAAGGAAAAGAAGAAGGGCGGAGGCCGCTAGTCGTTGGCCGCTTAGAGCGGTTTGCGCGCGCGGCGGCGGCGCGCTTCCTTGGGGTCTATCTGCAGTGGCCGCAACAACTCCACGCGGTCGCCCTCCTTCAGCGGCGTATCACTTGCCGCCGTCGCACCGAAGATCGCATAGGCGGTTTCCTGCGATAAATCACTGAAGCCGCTAGCCTTCACCGCATCCGCCACCCGCGCCCCTTCGGGCAGTTCCACCCGCACGGTCTCGTGCCGGCGCGGCCAAGCGCGAATCACTTCCACTTTCATCTCATTCCCCGCGGTCGGCGACCCGGACGAAGTCGTTCACCATGCGGTCCGCCAAACCCTGGAAGCCCAGGGCCATCGCCGGTCCCAGCAGACGGTTGCTGGGCTCGAACTCCAGCGTCAGCGTGACCTTGCACGCCGACTCGTCCAGGGCATGGAATTCCCAACGTCCGTGCAGCTTGCGGAAGGGGCCGTCGACCAGGTTCATATCGATGCGGTGCGGACGGTCAAGGGTGTTCTCGGTGGTAAACCAGGTCCGCAGCGAACCCAGGCCCAGATCCAGCCGGGCTACCACCCGGTTGTGCTCCGATTCGATCAGATCGGCACCACTGCACCAGTCGAAGCGGCGGGGATAGGCGGAAACGTCGTTGACGAGGTCGAACATGCGCGCGGCGGAGTGATCGACCAGGGCGCTGCGGCGGATGGTTTGCATTTGGCTCGCTTGTACTTCCGCCTTCGGCGACAATGGACAGATGGGCAAGAAACCGGACAAGAATAAAGCAACGGGCACGATCGCGTTGAATAAACGCGCTCGCCACGATTATCACCTCGAGGATCGCTACGAGGCGGGACTGGCGTTGCAGGGTTGGGAACTGAAGGCGATCCGCGCCGGCCGCGCCAATATCGGCGAGAGCTACGCCACGATCCGCAATGGCGAAATCTTCCTGTTCGGCTCGCAGGTCACGCCGCTGATCCAAGCGTCCAGCCATGTGGTCGCGGACGACCGCCGTACCCGCAAGCTGCTGCTGCATCGGCGAGAGATCGATACCCTCGTCGGCAAGATAGAACGCGACGGCTACACCTTGGTGCCCACGGCGCTGTATTGGAAAGGCAACAAAGTGAAGGCTGAGTTGGCTCTGGCCAAGGGCAAGCAGACCCACGACAAGCGCGCCACCAGCAAGGACCGCGACTGGGCCCGCGAAAAATCGCGCGTCATGCGCCGGCATAACCGCGACGCTTAAGCGGCTCGTCCTTGTAGGCCTGCAGGAGCAGCCGTTGCGTTTGTAGGAGCGGCGTCTGCGTTTGTAGGAGTGCCGTCTCGGCGCGAGCTCTTCGCTTCTAGCGCGATCTGACGGGAAGAGCTCGCGCCGAGACGGCGCTCCTACAGTTACAGGGCACCGCAACCGTCAGGTTGCCGCCAGCATCTGCGCCAGATTAGGAATGCCACAGCCCTGCATGTAGCGGTCGCGGCCGATGTCGACGGCGTGATGCCGGACGAGCTGTTTGACTCTGTCGGGGAAACCGATGAACTCGCGACGTGCCGACAGGAACGCCGCGACCAGACCGGAGACATGCGGCGCTGCCATGCTGGTACCACTCATTTCCACCATCCAGGTTCTTGGGTCGGCAGCTTTGAAATCGAAGTGCGCCGAGATGATTTTTTCGCCCGGCGCCACGACATCCGGCTTGATGCGGCCATCGGCGGTCGGACCGCGTGAGGAGAAGTACGACACGCCATAGCTGTGCGGATTGCTCTTGTGCACCGAACCCACCGCAATGGCTTCCTCCAGGTTAGCCGGGTCGCCGATGGTCATATCCATATTCATCGGGTACGACTCGCCATCGCTCTGCATGATCCACGCCAGCCCTTCGTTGCCCGCCGCCAACACCACGACCACGCCCTGCCGCCACAGCCTGCGCAGTTCGTTACATAGCGGTGTGAAGCCGCAGCCATAACTCTCCACATCAAAGTACCCGCCCAGGCTGAGGTTGACGCCGTGGATCACCAGTTCGCCGGCCTGGTCGTTCACCTCAGCGATCTGCTGTACGGCTTTGATGATCCAGGAATCGCGCCCGTTGCCATCGTTGTCCAGCACTTTGAATCCGTATAGCTGCGTCTCCGGTGCCATGCCTGCGAATTCCACATCAGCGTCGCCACCAGGGCCGGGCAACGCGGCGCGGCACGCGCCCGCGATGATGCCGGCGACATGGGTGCCATGACCGTTGCCGTCGAGCTTCTCGAAGGCATCGCCGTCGCCGCGCACCAGCTTGCGTGGGCTACCGCGCTCGGTGCAGTCCCACTGCGCCACCACGCGATCCTTCTTGTCCTTTTCGTAGAAATGCGGGTGCCCGGCCGCAATTCCGGTGTCCAACACCGCCCAACCGATCTTCTGCCCCAGCGCCCGGTAGGACGCTTGCGCGGCGTCGGCGTGGATGACGCTGCGCGACTGGTTCACCAACGCGCGTTTTCCGGCGTCGCGCCACAAGCGCTTGAAGCTGAGGCTGCGGTAGTCGTTGCGCAGCGTTTCTATTTCGAAACGGGTCAGCCGCGCGGAAACGAAACGCTGCAGGCTGTCTTCCAGCTCGATCGCATCGTCCAGCTTCTCGCCTTTCAATCCCGTGGTCTGCGCCGCCAATCCCCGGATGCGTTTCAGCAGCGCATCGCGCACATCGCTGCGGCTATCGCCTGCGGACAGCTTGTCGAGTTCGATGAGTATCTCGTGCCGGTATTCGGCGCCGCGCGCCTCCAACTGATCCGACAAGTCCTTGATCAGCACGGTATTGGAGACCGGTTGGTCGAAGCCCACACCCACGGCATTGCGGACTTCGGTTCGGACCTGCGGAATGGAAAGATAGCCAGAGCCGGAGTGCGGATTGTTGCGCCAGTCAGGATTGATGCGCGCCCCATCGATGTTGACGAAGCGTTGGCCAGGCTTGTCGATGTCGTCGCTAAGATCCTCGTCGAGGGCCACCGGATCGAGGCTGTCCGCCACGTTCACCCAGCGTCTCACGCAAGCAGGAAATTCCAGCTTCTTCTTCTTGGTCCAGTCACGGAACATGCTACGGACGCTGGGCAGACCCAGCGGCGAGCCGACGGTGATGAACAGCGCGATGTCGTATTGCTCGGCCTTCAGTTCGCGCAGCACGTCGTAGGCGATCATCGAACCCTGGCTATGCGCGATGACCACGAAAGGCCCACCACCCGCGTCCAGCCGCTCCTTCAAACTCTCCTTCATGGCTTTGCGTCTTGCTTCCACGAAGAAGAAATCGTGTACGTCCTGCAACAGCGCTGCCGAGATCACCTTCAACAAGGCCCGATTGATAAGTCCGCCGATGCCCTTCGCACCCGAGGTTCCTGGTGGCGGCGCTGAAGCCTCCAATTCATCCAGCATCCGGTGCAGCATCAAGCGTTCGGTTTCGCTGTCGGCCAGGGCATCGGCCAACTTGCCCACATCGCGCACGGAAGGTTCGATGCCCAATGCGCTGAGTACCCGCTGCTCAGCTTGGTTCAGGACCGGGCCTTGGTCCCTATCCTCCAACCCGCCCTCCTCCGGTGACGGGTAACGCTCCCGGTTCACCCAGTACGCCATGCGGGTGCGCTCGCCCATGCCACGGCCGAACAGAGCGTTGTCCCACTGACGGCGCAGCACTTCGGCCGGCGGCTTGTTGCCAATGCCATGGATGTAGATGACCGTCTTCGCCTCGCCTTGCGCGGTTGCGAGGAAGCCGGAACGCTGCAGCAAGGTCTTTTCGCCCGACACCGCTTTGTTGGCGACTCTTGGGTTGCCCGTGGCCGTGATCTTCTTGGTAGCTTTCCTCGCCGCTTTGGCTGGCGCTTTAACTGGTGTTTTGGGCGCCTTGACCGCCGATTTACTCGGTCTCGAGGCGGTCGCGGGGGTCTTTTTTCTGCCTGCCATGAGCGGTTCTCCTGCGTTCCTTCAGCCGGACAACGGTGCGGGTGTTCGCTGCCGGCCATTCTGCGGCAGGTGAAGCCAGGGTGACCGTGCGCCTCTTCACTCTTGTGACACCCGCCTACGATCCCTACACTGCGCCCATCAGCAGCAAGTTCTGATTCCCGGGGGTGCACTGGCTTCGACGGGGGTTGCGAAATTGCCTGGTGCATGCCGAGGGGGCAGCTTTCCTCGTTAATCCAGCGGCAAACTTTAGTTGCCAACGACGACAACTACGCTCTCGCCGCTTAAGGCGTAAGCCCCGAACCTACTTGTGCCCGTGCTCGTAGATGTAGGGTCATTATCACGGAACCGGCTGTGACGGCTGCCTGTCAGTCACGGCTTAACCAAAACAGGCTGGTTCTGCGGTGCGCTTCGCCCACCGTGCTGCTGCAGGACGAGACCCAACGGTGAGATAAGCATGTAGTACCGGGGATGGAGTACCTTCGGACGGCGGTTCGATTCCGCCCACCTCCACCATCTCAAACGAAAAAGCCGGAATCGCAAGGTTCCGGCTTTTTTTATTGTCCGTACTTCGATCTCCATGGAGCGACGAGTCGGTGGGCGCTTCGAATGACGCGCCTGTCCGGGCATCAAACTCCATTGATGGCGGCCGTTCCAAGCAGTCCCGCCGTAGGGTCGCGCAGCCCTTCCGCTACGCCAAGTCGCGATCCCAATCAGGCTCATCACCAAAGCGTTCAGCAAGAAAATCCAAGAACGAACGCACGGTCGCTGGCAGCAGGCGGCGCGTGGCATATACGCCGAATATTCCCATCGAAGGCACGTCGTAATCGGGAAGCACGCAGGTCAGCTCGCCACTGCGAAGCAATGGCGCCGCTTGATACGTTGGCAACATGGCGATACCCGCGCCAGCACGCACCGCCTGTAGCAGCACACTGGCTTCGTTCGCGCTGATGTTGCCGCCGACCGCCACCGCCATGTCGCGGCCGTCGCGACGCAGTTGCCACAGACTTTTTCCGACGAAATGATGGGTCAGGCAATTGTGGGAAGCCAAGTCCTCGGCGCGCACGGGCATTCCCCGCGCCTGAAGGTAAGCGGGCGATGCGCACAAGCGCGAGCGGCAGACCGATAGTTGGCGCGCGATCAGATTCGGATCCAGCTCGTGAGTGATGCGGATCGCCAGATCCACACGCTCTTCCACCAGGTTGACAGTGCGATCCAACAGCAGCATGTCCACACGCACATCAGGGTGACGCGCGACATAGTGCGCGACCGCCGCCGCCAACTGACTTTGCCCGAATGAGGTGCTGCAGGTGATGCGGAGTTGACCGTGCAACGGCGTGCCGTCGCGGTCCTGAATGACGGAAGCCTGTAGGTCGGCACTCAGTTCCAGCAACTTGCGGCAGCGCTCCAGCGCCAGTTCACCGCCTGCGGTCAAGCTGATCCGGCGCGTGGTCCGATGAAACAACCGTGTGCCCAGCCAGCCTTCCAACTCGGCCAGGTAGCGCGTGGCCATGGCGCGCGACATGTCCAGGACATCGGCGGCAGCGGTCAGGCTGCCCCGTTCCGCGACTTCGACGAACACCGTCATGGCGGTCATTCGATCCATTATTTGGTCGATCCATGCAACAAATTGAGTACTTATAAGCCATTTTTCGCTCGATTTCAGCGCGTTACAGTGCCTCCATTCGCCATTAGGAGTGCCGCATGAAAATCGCCCTTGTCGCCGCCACCGGAAAAATCGGTCGCCACATCGCCCAGCAAGCCATCAGCCGCGGACACGAAGTCACCGCGGTGCTCCGCCGCGACAATGATCTGCCGGCCGAACTGGACGGTGCCAGCGTCGCCATCGCCGCGCTCGACGATCCCGATGGCTTGGTCGCCGCCCTCCGCGGCCATGACGTGCTGGCCAGCGCATACGGCCCTGCCCCTGGCGACGATGCCAGCGTCAGCCCGGTCACTCAGACGTTGATTGCCGCTGCGCGTGCCGTCGGCATCCGGCGGTTGGTGGTGGTCGGCGGCGCCGGCAGCCTGGAAGTCGCGCCCGGCGTGCAACTGGTCGACACCGAAGGCTTTCCGCCGGCTTACAAATCCGTTGCGTCGGCGCACCGCGATGCGCTCAAGCTGTACCAGGCCATCGATGATCTGGACTGGACGTTCTACGCGCCCGCGGCGGTCATCGGCCCCGGCGAAAAGCAGGGCAATTTCCGCACGCAGTCCAAGACGCTGCTGGTCGACGCGCAGGGCAAGAGCACCATCAGCTACGCCGACTATGCGGACGCTTTCGTCAGCGAGATCGAACAGCCTCGCTTCGTTCGGCAGATCGCGACCGTGGCGTACTGAACGTCGTTCCGATTCATTCCTTCCATCTACCTAAGAACATGGAACCAACATGAAACAGTCCCGCTTTCCGCTTCTCTGCGTGTCCGTGCTTGCCATGGCGATAGCCGCATGCAGCCGTGAAACGCCGCCGACCACCAGCCCTGCGACGGAAGCGACTGCGTCCGCTACCCAAGCCAGCGAACCCGTCGTCCAGCCGCTGAAGACCGAGGTCTACAACCCGGGTGAGAAAGGCATCTTCGCGGTGACCTCGGTGCTGGTCAGCGGCGCGCAGGATGCCATCCTCATCGATGCGCAGTTTTCCACCGCCGATGCTCAAAAGCTGGTGGACATGATCCGCGCTTCCGGCAAACGCCTGACCACGATCTACATCAGCCACGGCGATCCTGATTTCTACTTCGGCCTGGAAACGCTCAAACAGGCGTTCCCGGAAGCAAAGGTGCTCGCCACACCGCAAACCATCGCGCATATCAAGGAAACCAGCGCAGGCAAGTTGGCACATTGGGGGCCAATACTTGGCGCCGGTGCACCGAAGCAGATCATCCTGCCGGAGCCGTTACAGGGCGACAGCCTGGATCTGGAAGGGCAGAAACTGCAGATCGTGGGGTTGGACGGCGCCGCTCCCGACCGTACTTTCGTATGGATTCCGTCGATCAAGACCGTGGCCGGTGGTATTCCAGTCATGGCTGGCCAGCATGTGTGGATGGCCGATACGCAGACACCGCAGTCGCACGCCGATTGGTTGGCGACGCTCGGCGGCGTCGAATCGCTACAACCGGCGCGGGTTATTCCAGGCCATTTCGCACCTGGCGCGCCGCAGGATCTGGACGCCGTACGTTTCACCGCCGACTACATCAAGGCCTACGATGAAGAAGCCGCCAAGGCCAAGAACTCCGGCGAACTGATTGCCGCGATGAAGCAGCGCTACCCCACGCTTGGCGCGCTGCCGTCGCTGGAGTTGAGTGCCAAGGTCAGCAAAGGAGAGATGAAATGGCCGTAGTGCACGTGGCCGACGCATGCACGAGCGCAGTGGCGCCAGGGGCATGGCCCCGACCTACGCGGATTGGCTACGGCGCTTTGTAGGAGCGCCGTCCCGCCGCGAGCTCCTCCCGTCAGATCGCGATAGAAGCGAAGAGCTCGCGCCGAGACGGCGCTCCTACAAAAGCAACACCGACTACGCGTTGCCTTTGGCCCTGGCGAATGCTGCTGCCAGCGCGTTATCCGCCGGCGGTGCGGCGGCTGGCTTATTGAAGCCGGCCTGCCCTCGCCCACCATCACGGCTATTGCCAGGGCGCTGCCCGGACGGCGGACGCGCCGCGGCACGTTCCTCGCGCGGCGCCTGCGGTGCTGGCGTGTCGTCCAAACGGCGCGTCAGTGCGATGCGTTTGCGGGGAATGTCCACTTCCAGCACGCGCACCTTGACGATGTCGCCTGCCTTCACCACTTCGCGAGGATCTTTGACATAGCGGTCGGCCAGCGCGGAAATATGAATCAGGCCGTCCTGATGCACACCGATGTCGACGAACGCACCGAAGGCCGCCACGTTGCTGACCACGCCTTCCAGAACCATGCCGACCTTCAGGTCCTTGAGTTCTTCCACCCCGTCGGCGAAACGCGCCGCCTTGAATTCAGGACGCGGATCGCGGCCTGGCTTTTCCAGTTCCTTGAGGATATCCCGCACCGTGGGCACGCCGAACTTCTCATCGGTGAACTGCTCAGGCTTCACGCTGCGTAGGAAGCTGGCATCGCCGACGATCTGTTTCACTTCGCGGCCGCAACTTTTCACGATGCGCTCGACCACCGGATAGGCTTCCGGGTGCACGGAAGAAGCATCCAACGGCTGGTCGCCGTCAGCGATGCGCAGGAAGCCGGCGCATTGTTCGAAGGTCTTCTCACCCAGGCGCGGGACCTCCATCAGCGCTTTGCGGCTGCGGAAGGGCCCGTTTTCATCGCGGAATCGCACGATGTTTTCGGCAACCGTGGAAGACAGGCCCGAAACACGCGAAAGCAACGCCGCCGAAGCGGTGTTGACGTGCACGCCGACGGCGTTCACGCAGTCCTCGACCCTGGCATCCAGCGCGCGTGCGAGACGGAACGGATCGACATCATGCTGGTACTGGCCCACGCCGATCGCCTTGGGTTCAATCTTGACCAGTTCGGCCAACGGATCCTGCAAGCGGCGAGCGATCGACACCGCACCACGGATACTCACGTCGAGATCGGGGAATTCGCGTGCGGCGAACTCCGAAGCCGAATACACCGAAGCGCCCGCTTCGCTGACCACGATCTTCTGCAGTTTCAGATCAGGCGCCAGCTTGATCAGATCGCCGGCCAACTTGTCGGTTTCGCGACTGGCGGTGCCGTTGCCAATGGCGATCAGTTCAACCTGATGCTTGGCGCAAAGCGCGCGCAACGTATGCAGCGATTGATCCCACTGCTTGCGCGGTTCGTGCGGATAGATGGTATCGGTGGCGACCAGCTTGCCGGTGCGATCCACCACGGCGACCTTGACGCCGGTGCGCAGGCCCGGGTCCAACCCCAGCACCGCGCGCGCACCCGCCGGCGCCGCCAACAGCAAGTCCTTGAGGTTGTCACCGAACACCGCGATCGCTTCCGCTTCGGCTTTCTCGCGCGCTTGACCGAACAGGTCCAGCAGCAAGTGCATGTGCAGCTTGGCGCGCCAGGTCAGGCGGCAGGCGTCCAGCAGCCACTTGTCGGCGGGACGGCCTTGGGCGGAAACGCCTGCTCGCTGTGCGACACGGCCTTCGGCGAACTGGTGGCCCGCTTCCACTTCACTACCTGGGTCCAGATCGAGGAACAGGATTTCTTCGCGGCGGGCACGGAACAGTGCGAGCAACCGATGGGAAGGAATCTTCGCAAGCGACTCGGCATGTTCGAAATAATCGCGGTACTTGGCGCCTTCGGTTTCCTTGCCTTCGGCGACGCGCGCGCGGATCACGCCGACTTCGTGCAGCCATTCACGCAGTTCGCCCACCAGTGCGGCGTCTTCGCCCCATCGCTCCATCAGGATGGCGCGCGCGCCTTCCAGGGCGGCCTTGACGTCGGCGACGCCCTTTTCCGCGTCGACGAAATGGGCAGCGAATGTTTCCGGCACCTGGGTGGGATCATTCAACAAGCCATCCGCCAGTGGCTCCAAGCCGGCCTCGCGTGCGATCTGCGCACGCGTGCGGCGCTTGGGCTTGTACGGTAAGTAGAGATCTTCCAGACGCGACTTGCTGTCGGCGGCCTCTATTTCGGCGCGCAGCTCGTCCGTCAGCTTGCCTTGCTCTTCGATGCTGGCCAGTACCGCGGCGCGACGGTCTTCCAGTTCACGCAGATAGGTCAGGCGCGTTTCCAGATTGCGCAGCTGAGTGTCGTCCAGGCCGCCGGTGACTTCCTTGCGGTAACGGGCGATGAAGGGAACAGTGGCACCTTCATCCAGCAGCGCGATAGCGGCACGCGCCTGGGCGGTCTCCGCGCCGATCTCGGCGGCGATGGTCTTGGCGATCTGCAGGGCGACGGCTTGCGCTGGGATTTTCGAATTGCTGTCTTGCATTGCTTCCGTTCGGATAGGCCCCGGTGTTCCGGGTGGGACGGCGATTGTGGCAAGCCGCGCGCCGCGGCGAAACGGGTTGACATCGGGCGCGGTACAGGCTTTGGGGTGCGAAGAGCGTTGGACGCGGATCAAAGCGGATAAGGTAATAGCGCCTGTCAGGCAAACATAGATTCGTCATCCCGGCGCAGGCCGGGACCCAGCGCCTTACGATGTAGATGGTGGAAAGTCACTAGGTCCCGGCTTGCGCCGGGATGACGATGGATTTTTATTGCTCCAGAGTAATCGCTTGGACGAAGATCCCTTTAAGCAAGTGACCCGCACTCATCCGCTTTGATCCGTATCCAACGCTCTCAAAAAAAACGGGCCGCTCACGCGGCCCGTTTCAAGCGACTGCGGAATCTATCGCCTCAGCTGCTGCGCAACGGCACCACGCGAATTTCGACGCGGCGGTTCAATGCACGACCCGACTCGGTGTCGTTGCTGGCGATGGGATAGCGCTTGCCCATGCCGACGATCTCGAAGCGCTCGCGCATCAGGCCTTGGCCGATCAGGTAGTTGCCGACCGATGAAGCACGCTGCTCGGACAAGCGCTGGTTGACCGCGTCGCTGCCGATGCTGTCGGTGTGCCCAGTGACTTCCACGATGGTCTGGTTGTATTCGCGCAGCGTGGCGGCAACGTTGTTGAGTGCCGGATAGAACTGCGGCTTCAAATCAGCCTTGTTGAAATCGAAGGTCACGCCATCGGGCAGATTGAGCTTGATGACATCGCCATCGCGGCTGACATCGATGCCGGTGCCGGCCGTCTGGCGACGCAGTTCGGCTTCCTGCCGGTCCTGGTAGGCGCCGATACCGCCGCCGGCCAAGCCACCGACGCCAGCACCCACCAGCGCGCGCTGGCGACGCTCCGTGGCATCGCCGCCGCTGAGCAGGCCGGCGACGGCGCCGATGCCGGCACCAATCAATGCTCCGGTACGGGTACGGTTGGGATCGTTGGGATCGCTGGTCTGGCCGGTATAGCTGGCGCAACCGCCCAGCAGAGTGACAGCAAGCGCTGAAAGCGCGCAGGTCTTGAACATCGTTTTCATTGGAACCTCCTTGAAGAGTCTTGCGGGACAACCTAACCGCTAAAGCTAATCACAGAGATGTTCATAAATCGCGATTGTTTCGCCATTCATTCAGGCAACATCAGGCACCAGGCTGCTAGCGGAAGAGGCATCCAGCGCACGGTCCCAGTCGCCCATCAGCGCCAGGTACAGCAGCTTTTCGAATTCCGGACCAAAACGGCGGATGACCGCATCGGGGTCTGGAATCAGCTTGGCATCGGCAATCAATCCGAAATGCACTTGGTTGTTGTAGCTGAGGATGGAGATGCCGATGCCGATAGAGCCTGTTTGCGGCACCCAGAACATCATTTCACGCATCCGGCAGCCGCCCATGTAGAGGGGTTGCTGCGGTCCCGGGACGTTGGTCGCCACGGCGGTCGCCTTGCGGCTGAAGAGCTCCAAGGCCACGCCTTGCAGAGCTGCCGGGGCCATACCTAGGGCGGCCAAAAGTCCAAATGCAACAATAGCTTGACGTGAATTCTTAAGGTTATTCATGCATTCCGCAACACGTTCCAGCCGCCGGATGGGATTTTCCTCCCCTACCGGCAAGTCCAGGAACACCAAGCCGAAGTGATTACCCAGCTTCTTGGCATGTTCCAGCGGCCGCAAGTTGACCGGCACCGTAGCGCGCAAGGTGATGCCGTCGATATCCTCGCCGCGTTCCAGCATGTAGCTGCGCAACGCGCCGGCGGCGGCGGCCATCAGCACGTCGTTGACGGTGCAGTCGCAGGCACGGCCGACGGCTTTTACTTCCTCCAGCTCCAGAGGTTCCGCCCACGCCACGCGCTTGCTGACACCAAGCTTGCCTCGCAGCATGGTCGGCGGATCATCCGATAAAGCCAACGCGGCCAACAACTCGCGACCGATTTCGCTGCCCTCCTTCGCCAGCACCGCAGCCAGCGAAGGATCGCGATACATCTCCATGCCCTTGCCGAGCATCTTGCCGCCCAGCTTGATATAGCGATCGACAGCGCCGACGCGGCGAACGACTTCCACACCATCCTTCTTCAACCATGCCGCGCGCAGTTCGCTGCTCTTGTCCGGCTTGCGGCTGGTATCGGTCAACGACAACAGCACCTGCACCAAGGCGATGCCGTCGGCATAGCTGTGATGGATGCGCGCCACGAGCGCTGATCCGGTGCCGTACTTTTCGATCAAATGAAACTGCCAAAGCGGCTTGGTCTTGTCCAACGGCGTAGAAGCCAACTGGCTGACGAAGCGTTCCAACGCTTTCTTCTCCGAACGCGGATCGGTGCGCCCAGGCAGCGCCGTAAGACGCACGTGCCAGTCCAGATCAAAGTCGGCGTCTTCCAGCCAGGATGCCCCGGCCGGCGTATCCACCGCCTTCTGCAGAAAACGCGGATACGCCAGGAAGCGCTTCTTGATGACCTGCTTCAGCCGCTCCAGCGACATCGGCTCGTCGAACATCAGTACGCCGGTGATCATCATGGGATTGGTGGGACGGCACATCCGCAGCCATGCGGTGTCGACCCGCGACATCGGTTCGCGGCGCGGCTTTCCGGGCGCTTTCTTGGTTGCCATGTTGTTCTCCTCTCCCGCCACGAGTGAACCATGTGGCGGCGAAGGGCGTCAACGCGGACTCACCGCGCGCGGCCGACTTTGCGGTAGGCCGCCAGCGCCGCATCCCGTCCGCTCATCAGATCGATCAAAGGCGTTGGTGGATAGGAAGGCGCCACGCGTGCCAGCAATTCCGGCTGCCGCCAGGGCGCGAACCGTTCCGGCAATGGAAACGCCGCCAGTTCCGGCACCCACCGCGCGATGTACTTGCCGTCGATATCGAACCGCTCTGCCTGCGTCACCGGATTGAAGATGCGAAAGTACGGGGCGGCATCCGCGCCCGTACCTGCCGCCCACTGCCAGCCCAAGGTGTTGTTAGCCAGATCCGCATCCACCAACGTGTCCCAGAACCATTGCGCGCCGTGCAGCCAGTGATGGCGCAGATGCTTGGTGAGAAAGCTGGCGACGATCATGCGCACGCGGTTGTGCATGTGACCGGTCGCCCACAGCTCACGCATGCCGGCGTCGATGATAGGCACGCCGGTCGCGCCGCGCTGCCAGGCCGCGAGCGCCACGACGTCTGGCTCGGCCCAATCGAAACGGGCGAAGCGCGGGTTGAAATCTTCCGTCGGCGTGTTCGGAAAATGGTGCAGCAAGTGATACGCGAACTCGCGCCAGCCGAGTTGACGGAGATAGGCATCGATATCGGCACCGTTCTTGGCGCTGCGGACTTGTTCCAATCTCTCCACGACTCGCCACGGCGCGATCTCGCCGAAATGCAGATGCGGCGACAGCCGCGACGTGCCTACCCGATCAGGATAGTCGCGTTCGCTGTGGTAGCCCTGCAAGGCGCCATCGATGAAGACCTCCAGCGCTTCGTATGCGCCTGCTTCGCCCGGTTGCCAGAGTTGCCAGAAATTCTTGTCCCATCCAATGCGGGGCTGCAGACGCAGCGCCTGGATGGTCTCTGCTTCGGCTGCGGCTTCCGCTGGCATCCACATCGGCGCCGTCCAGCATTCCGGCATTCGCCACTGTGCCAACGCCGCGTTCCAAAACGGCGTGAATACCTTGTACGGCCCGCCGTGGCCGGTAGTCAGCCGCCACGGTTCGAACAACAAAGTGCCGTTGAAGCTTTTTACATGCAGCCCTTGTCCGCGCAGGCGTTTCTTCAGTTCGATGTCGCGCGGCTGGGTGATGGGTTCGTACTTTCGATTCCAGTACACCGCCTGAGCACCGGTCTCGGCGATCAGCCGCGTCAACGCTGCTTGTGTGGGGCCACGCAAGACTCGCAAGCATGAGCCGCGCGTAAGCAGGTCCGCGTCCAGCGCAACCAGCGAATGGTGGCGCCACGCGTTCGATGCCGCGCCGGGTGCCCAGTCGCCCTCTTCTTCCGGTGCATGGATGTAGACGGGAATCGGGGTATAGCCTTCCTCCAACGCTGCCCGCAGCGCTGGATTGTCGTCCAGACGCAGGTCGTTGCGGAACCAGACCAGCGCATGCGGCATGAAGGACCCGGAAGGACTACGAAAGCATTACGCCATTACACCACCGACGGATGCCGCCAAACATAGCCGACGCGAATGTAGCGGCGCGGCATCGCGTTAGCCTGCCGGCTTGGTGCCGCGCTGCGCGGACGCACCGCCCAGATACTCGCGCGGGATCCGCTCGTTCAGGCCAGTGAGTATCTCGTAAGGGATGGTGCCGGCAGCCTGTGCCACCGCTTCGCACGAAATCGCCACATCGCCTTGCCGGCCGATCAGCACCACCTCGTCGCCGTTGTAGGCGGTGCCATCAGGTCCGATGTCCGCCATGAATTGGTCCATGCAGATACGGCCGATGATGGGATGGCGGTTCCCCCGCACCAACACCATGCCACGCGAGGACAGCGATCGCGGATAACCGTCGCCATAGCCGATCGGAACCGTGACGACGCGTGTGTCCCGCGCCGCGGCCCAGGTGGCGCCGTAGCTCACAGTACGGCCGACCTTCACCACCTTGAAGTACACCACCTTGGAGACCAGCGAGAGCGACGGGCGTAGATCGACCGTCGCGCGCGATGCAGGATCGGGTAGCACGCCGTATAGCGCGATGCCAGGCCGCACCATGTCCAGATGTGTCTCTGGAAAATGCAGAACGCCACCCGAATTGGCGAGATGGCGCACCGGCATTGGCGCCCCGATCCGGTCGAAGTACGCGCACGCGGCGAGAAACCGCTGCAACTGTTCGTGGGTCATCGGCGAATCGGGATCGTCGGAGCAAGCCAGGTGCGAATAGACGCCCTTGACCGTGCACCAGCGCGAGGTGACGGCGGCTTCGATGAAAGGCGCCGCATTTTCGCTGTGCACTCCGATGCGTTCCATGCCCGTGTCGAGCTTCAGGTGAATCACCGCCTTGCGGTCCATCGATTCCGCCGCCTGTTCCACTTGCCGCAGCTTGTCGATGGACGAGACCGTGACCTCCAGATCGTGGGCGATGAACTGCGTGACCTGCGGCGCATGGATGCCGCCCAGTACCAGGATCGGCACACGCAGGCCAGCCTGGCGCAACGCTATGCCTTCTTCGACAAAAGCAACGCCAAGTTGGGAAATGCCATGGCTTTGCAGGTGCTTCGCTACCGGCACCAAGCCGTGACCGTAAGCGTTGGCCTTGACTATCGCCATGACCGGTACGTCGACGTGATGCTGCAAGGCACGCAGGTTGTGAGACAACGCGTCCAGGTCGACACGGATTCGCGTAGGGCGATCGCTCGCCTCGGTGCGATACGCAGGGAGAAATTGGGAATCGGCGCGGGAAAGCGAATCGTCCATGCAGCGATTGTAGCGCCGTCGCCGTCGGCAGCCGAAAGCAACTAGTGACTTCCCGAGTGCAGCAGATGGAGCCAGGAATCGCTCCCCTCACGTGTTGCAGAGCCAGCTTTCGCTAAGGTATACCAGCACGCAGCCTGGCCGAGATGGAGGTTGAAAAGCCTATGAAACGGATCCGAACACTTGCCGTCGTGCTCATTCCGGCTCTGGTCGTCACGATCCTGTTGGGATGGTGGTTCTGGCAACGCCGCCCTGCGGACAGCTCCCGCCCAAGCTCCCCAGAAGCCGCCGCGGCAGATCCTGCTGTGGCGGACACCGGGATTTCGAACACGGCGGGTGTTGCACGTGATGCCGATGAGGACAATGACCCTGTCTCCTCCGGCGACGGGCCAGCGAACGATGTCCCGGAGCTTGCGCAGGCGATGGGGCGACCTGCGGGACTGTCGCCACTGGCAGAAGCAGGCCCGCGTCCCATGTCGCCGGATGGCCAGGCGAGGATCGATGCCGTTCTCCCACGACTGGACGGTCTGGATAAAGACGGCCAGGACTACGCATTACTCGCACGCGACGAAGCACCGGATCCGGATTGGTCACCACGGCTTGAACAGCTGCTGCAGGTAGCGATCGACCAACATGGCCGCGGTTTCACCGGCCTGGAGGTCAGTCGCCCGCGCTGCGCTCGGACAGTGTGCGTGATTACTGCGGCCGCTCGTGTCCTTGAAACGCAACACCCCAACGCCGACTGGCAGCGGCTCACTTTTCGCATAGCGAAGGAGCCCTGGTTCAAGGACGCGTTCTTCGATACCCGCACCACGGTGGCCAGCGACAAGCAAGGCGCGCTTTACGTCACCTACTTCATTCGAAAATAGCCCTGCTCGACGTCAGGTTGCACTAATGCAGCTTTGTAGCCCGGATGCAGCGCTACTGCGAGGGTTACTCGAAGCTACCCACCGAGTCGTGGGCCAGGTTGTCGAAACGAGTGTATTCGCCGAAGAACTTCAGCTTGATCGAACCGGTGGGGCCGCTACGTTGCTTGCCGATGATGACTTCGGCCAGGCCCTTGTCCGGTGAGTTTTCCTTGTTGTAGTAGTCATCGCGGTAGATGAAGACGATGACGTCGGCGTCCTGCTCGATAGCGCCGGATTCGCGCAAGTCCGCCATGACGGGGCGCTTATCGGTACGCGTTTCCAAGGAGCGGTTGAGCTGCGACAGCGCGATCACCGGCACGTTCAGTTCCTTGGCCAGCCCTTTCAGCGAGCGCGAGATCTCCGAAATTTCCGTTGCGCGGTTTTCGCTATTGCCCGGCACCGACATCAGCTGCAGGTAATCGATGACGATCAGGCCCAGGTCGTGTTCGCGCTTTAGCCGGCGCGCCTTGGAGCGCAGCACATCCGGCGACAGGCCGGGCGTATCGTCGATGAAGATCTTGGTTTCCTTCAGCATGCGGATGGCGCTGGTAACGCGGCTCCAATCCTCGTCCTCCAGCTGACCGGTACGCAGGCGAGTGGCGTTGACACGGCCATTGGATGAAATCAGTCGCAACGCCAGCTGCGCGGCCGACATTTCCATCGAGAAGATGGCCACCGCTTTCTTCGATTTGATCGCGGCGTACTCGGCCATGTTCAACGCCAGCGTGGTCTTGCCCATCGCCGGACGCGCCGCCAGGATCAGCAAATCGGTCGGCTGCAGGCCGGCGGTCATTTCGTCGAACTCGGTGTATCCGGTGGGCAGGCCGGTGACGCTGCCGCCATTCTCGAAGCGGCTTTGCAGCACTTCGAAAGCGTCCTTCAACGCATGATTCATCGCGATGAAGTCGGTGCGCCCACGCGCGCCCGCTTCCGCGATGGCGAACACCTTCTGCTCGGCCACGGCCAGCATTTCGTTGCTTTCCTTGCCCTCGGGCTGGAAAGCGTCGTTGACGATCTCGGTGCCCACGTCGATCAGCTGCCGCATCACCGCTTTGTCGCGGACAATCTCGGCATAGGCGACGATATTGGCGGCCGACGGCGTGGAGCTGGCCAGCTCAATCAGGTAAGCGCCGCCCGCGACCTGCTCCATCTGCCCTTGCGACTCGAACCATTCGCCCAGAGTCACCGCGTCGTAGGGGCGATTTCTTTCCGCCAGCTCGCAAATGGCGCGGTAGATCAGTTGATGATCGCGACGGTAGAAATCGCGCTCGGTCAGCTTGTCGTTGATGCGGTCGTAGGCCTCCGGCGCCAGCATCAACCCGCCCAGCACGGCCTGCTCGGCCTCAATGGAATGCGGCGGCACGCGCAACTGCTCGATGCGCGCGTCGTGAACGTCGTGGCGAAAACCTGGGCGTACGGGCATGGGTGCTACGGACTCCTGTAGCCGAAGGGCAGCGAAGGGAACGGGGTCAGGCATGGTAGTCGTTCCACCGCTGGACGGTTGCAGATAACCATGTGGATAACCGGTGGGCATCTCATCCGTTGCGACCAGCCCCGGTTAAACCAGACACGGTCCGACCAACGGTTGCGTTTTATCTTGGTCGTTCGCCCCCCACCGACTCACCCATAAAAAAAACGGGCGCCTCGCGGCGCCCGTCCTTATTGCTTGGCCTGGATGGCGACTCAGGCTTCCGGCTCGACGATGACCTTGATGGTGGTCTCGACGTCGGCGTGCAGCTTGGCGATCACTTCGAACTCGCCGATGTTGCGGATGGCGCCTTCGCCCATCACCACTTCGCTCTTTTCCAGCGGCATACCGGCAGCCGTGAACGCATCGGCGATATCGCGGGGGCCAACCGAACCGAACAGCTTGCCTTCGGTAGAGGCGTTGGCCTTGACGGTGACGCTGGCGCCTTCCAGCTTGGCGCGGCGGCTTTCGGCCTCGCCATGCACGGACTTGGCCTTGGCTTCGTACTCAGCACGCTTGGCTTCGAACTCGGCAACGTTGGCGGCGGTTGCCGGCACGGCCTTGCCCTGCGGTACCAGGTAATTGCGGCCGTAGCCCGGCTTCACGTTGACCTTGTCGCCCAGGACGCCGAGGTTGGTGACTTTTTGCAGAAGAATCAGTTCCATGGTGTTGCTCCGTATTCGTTAGCGGGAATCCTCCCGCAGCGGTGGGCTGTCCGAATGACAGTGGGTAATTAGTGAAGAGTGAAGTCGTCCGCTGCGCGGGCTGCGAATGGTAAAGAGCATGACTCTTTACTTTTGGCAGGCGACACAAGCCGCCGACTTCACTCTTTACCGCAATCAGACGTCGTGGTTATCCGTGTACGGAATCAGCGCCAGGAAACGTGCGCGCTTGACGGCCGTGGACAGCTGACGCTGGTAACGCGACTTGGTGCCGGTGACACGGCTCGGCACGATCTTGCCGGTCTCGGTCAGGTACTGGCGCAGGGTGTTGAGATCCTTGTAGTCGATCTCTTTCACGCCTTCGGCGGTGAATTTGCAGAACTTACGGCGGCGGAAGAACTTGGACATGAGTGTGTGCTCCTAAAGGGCGCGCTTAAGCGGCTTCGACGGTGTCGGAATCAGGTTCGGCCGAAGCTTCAACAACTTCGCCTTCGTCATCGTCACGACGGCGACGCTCGCCGCGCTCCGGCTTGTCGCCCTTCTCGTCCTTGCTCTTCATGATGATCGACATCTCGGTGTCGGCGTCATCACGCTTCATGATCAGGTGGCGCAGCACCGCATCGTTGAAGCGGAAGCTTTCAGTCAGTTCGGCCAGCACGCCCTGCTCGACTTCGATATTGAGCAGTACGTAATGGGCCTTGACCAGGTTCTGGATGGGATAGGCCAGTTGACGGCGACCCCAATCTTCCAGACGGTGGATCTTGCCATTGCCGGCTTCGATCAGCGACTTGTAGCGCTCGATCATGGCAGGCACTTGTTCGCTCTGGTCGGGATGGACCAGGAACACGACTTCATAGTGACGCATCGTTATTTACCTTTCGGATGTGGGCCGGTTTCACGCGGGAAACCGGTCGGACAGCTCCCCGACCGCCCGGAATGGACGCGGTGGAGCAAGGGCCCAAGCAGCAACAGCCGCCGCTGGGAGCCAGAAATTATGGCAGGTCAGGTACTTAGGGGCAAGCCGGGTCAGGGGTCAGAGGCCGAAATGCTCCGCGTTGCCTCCCCTTCGAAGGGGGATTGAGGGGATTTAGCTGTTGCTCTATTGAACACAACATCAGAAGCAAGCCCCCCTCGCCCGCTGGACACCGCCACCGCTTCTCAGGGGCTACCTACCTATTGCTTCCCGGTACGGCGCCCGCTTCGCCACTTCCTGTCTGTTCGCTCTCAATCCAGGCATCGATATGCCTCTCCAACGCCTCCAGCGGCACGGAACCGGTCTCCAGCACGGCATCGTTGAACGCACGCAGGTCGAACTTGGGGCCTAATTCCCGGACAGCCTTGGCGCGGAGTGCCGAAATCCTCATCTGGCCGATCTTGTACGCCAGCGCCTGGCCGGGGGTGCCGATGTACCGATCGATCTCGTTCACGATGTCCTGGCGGGTCTTGGGCGCGTTGTCGGTGAAATATTCGATAGCCCGTTCGCGGCTCCAGCCCTGGCTGTGCATGCCGGTGTCCACCACCAGCCGCACCGCGCGCCACATCTCGTAGGCCAGCTGCCCCATCCTGTCGTAGGGGTCGGTGTACAGGCCCATTTCGTACCCCAGCTGCTCGGCGTAGAGCCCCCAACCTTCCCCATAGGCCACGAAGTAGGCGGTGCGACGGAACATGGGGGCGTCCGGCATCTCCAGTCCGCGTGCGAACTGGAAGTGGTGGCCCGGCACCGCCTCATGCAGCGAGAGCGGCATCATTTCCCAGGTTGGCCGGACCTCGGGCTTGTACAGGTTGACGTAGTAGTAGCCAGGACGGGTGCCGTCGCTGGCACCGGGTTGGTAGTAGGCGGTGGTGGTATCCGGGGCGATGTTGTCGGGGATTGGGCGTACGCCGTAGGGCATGCGCGGAATGGTCTTGAATACCTTCACCAGTTCCGGGTCGATTCGCTTGGAGAGAGCGCGGTAGGCAGTCAGCAGCGCATCGGGCGTCTTGTGGAAGAACTGGGGATCGGTACGGAGATAAGTGAAGAACTCAGTCAGTGAACCCTTGAAGCCAGTCTCTGTTTTGATCTTCTCCATTTCCGCGCGGATGCGTGCCACCTCTTCCAATCCGATTTTGTGGATCTGTTCGGCATTCAAGTCGGTAGTGGTGTAGTAGCCGGCAAGGAAGTCGTAGTAAGCGCGGCCATTCGGCAAGTCGGTTACGGCGATGCCGTCGCGGGTCTTGGGCAGATACTGGCTTTCGAAGAATTCGCCCAATTTGCGGTACGCAGGTACGACCCGCGCCAGGATGATCTGCTTGGCTTGCTCCTGCAGGCCTGCGCGTTCAGTTGTGGGGATGCTGTCGGCGAAGCGGATGAACGGCCGATAGAACGGACTTTTGGTCGGATCATTGATCACCTGCGCGGCGATCTGTGCGGGCACTCGCTGCATCAGCACGCGCGGCGGAACGTTGCCGGCCTTTACTCCTTCTCCCAGCAATGTGATGGTCTGGTCGATGACGGTCGGCAAGGCCTCCAACCGCTTCAGCCAATCACGGTAATCCTTGATCGACGCAAACGGCAGCACTTCTGCCAACCCATCGGCGGTCTGCGGACCACCCTGGTGACCGATCGGCTGGAGGTATTCGCGGAATCCTTGGCGTGCCACCGTCCGCTGCAGCTGCCATTCGAAGGTGTCGTAGTTCATCTGGTCAGCCGGCGACAAGGCGGCGCGGTCGATGGTGCGCAGCTTGTCCAGCGCGGCTTTATCGGCGGCTTCGCGCCGGGCGATCGCTTCAAGGCTGAGATCGGTCCAGCGGTCGTTATAGCGATTGTCGCCCTGGTAACTGGCGTTCTCCGGGATCTCGCGCAGGCCTCGCTCCCATTCTTCCGCGAAAAGAGCATGCAGTTGGGAATTGCGCGCGGCGTGCTGGGCGCGCGCCGACTCGGCGCCAACAAGTGCCACGGCAGCCAGAAGAAAGAAACGAAGCATGGGCAAACCCCGGACACGACGATGCCGCAGCTTAAAGCTGGGGGACCAGTCCGGAACAGTGCTTATGCGTTTATCGCCGCTACGGTGCGGAGCAGACGCGAGGACCGCTGGTGATTACGCCGCGTCGGCCTGCGTGGTGAAGCTTTCGCCGCAGCCACATTCGGCTGTGGCATTCGGGTTGCGGAACATGAAGGTTTCGCTGAGACCCTGCTTGCCGAAGTCGATTTCGGTGCCATCGACCAAAGCCAGGCTATCGGCGTCGATATAGATCCTCACGCCGTCTTGTTCAAATACAGTATCGCCTTCGCGCTGCTCGTGGGCCAGATCGGCCACGTGGCCCCAGCCGGAACAGCCGGTCCGGGTCACACCGAAACGCAAACCCAATGCGCCCGTCTCGGCAACAAAACGCTGCACACGCTGAAAGGCGACTGGGGTCAGGGTGACGGCCATATGAATCTCAATCAATGAAAGGTGATTATAAGAGGTTATAAAGACATCGGGTGAATGCCCGCATGCCTTCCATCGCGTGACGTCGCTGACTTCAGGTAGACCGGCCCGGCCCATCCTTGGCCGGGCGTTCGCCGGCGGGCGAGGCAATGCCTCGCAAGCATGCCAGCTCACCCGGTAAACTGCGTGTTCCCTACATGGTCCCATTACGGAAGGATTCAAGTCATGACGGTGGTAAGCGTCGAACAAGCGCTGGCGGGCAAGCTTCCCGCGGGCGGCGAGGTCACAGTGCGCGGCTGGGTGCGCACGCGGCGCGACTCCAAAGCGGGCCTGTCCTTCGTCAATGTCAGCGACGGCTCCTGTTTCGCACCCATCCAGGTGGTGGCGCCGAGTACGCTGTCAAACTACGAGTCCGAAGTAAAACACCTGACCGCTGGCTGTGCGGTGATCGCCACCGGCACGCTGGTGCCGTCCCAGGGACAGGGACAGAGCTTCGAAATCCAGGCCGAGAGCCTGGAAGTGGTGGGCTGGGTGGAAGACCCGGAAACCTACCCTATCCAGCCCAAGCCGCATTCGCTGGAATTCCTGCGCGAAGTCGCGCACCTGCGCCCGCGCACCAACCTGTTTGGTGCAGTGACCCGCATCCGCCACTGCCTGGCCCAGGCCGTGCACCGCTTCTTCCACGAACACGGCTATTACTGGATCAGCACGCCCATCATCACCACATCCGACGCCGAAGGCGCCGGCCAGATGTTCCGCGTGTCCACGCTGGATCTCGCCAACCTGCCGCGCGACAGCAAGGGTGAAGTGGATTTCAGTCGCGATTTCTTTGGCAAGGAAACCTTCCTGACCGTCTCGGGCCAGCTCAACGTGGAGGCGTACTGCCTGTCCTTGAGCAAGGTCTACACGTTCGGACCGACGTTCCGCGCCGAGAACAGCAACACTACTCGCCACTTGGCCGAGTTCTGGATGGTCGAGCCGGAAATCGCCTTCGCCGACCTGATGGAGAATGCGCAGGTCGCGGAAGACTTCCTGAAGTATCTGTTCCGCGCGGTGCTGGATGAGCGTGGCGACGACATGGCTTTCATCGCCGAGCGCGTGCAAGCCGATGCGCTTACGCGGCTGGAAAGCTTCGTCAATGCGCCGTTCGAACGCATCGACTACACCGATGCCATCGGCCTGCTGCAGAAATCGGGCAAGAAGTTCGATTTCCCCGTGGAATGGGGCCTGGATCTGCAGACCGAACACGAGCGCTGGCTGACCGAAGAGCATATCGGGCGTCCGGTGGTGGTACTGAATTATCCCGAACACATCAAAGCCTTCTACATGCGGCTGAACGACGACGGAAAGACCGTTGCGGCGATGGACGTATTGGCGCCGGGCATCGGCGAGATCATCGGCGGCGCGCAGCGTGAGGAACGCCTTGACGTGTTGGATTCGCGCATGGCGCAGTTCGGGCTGGATACAGCGCATTACGGCTGGTACCGCGACTTCCGCCGCTACGGCACGGTCCCGCATGCCGGCTTCGGCCTGGGCTTCGAACGGCTGGTGGTCTACGTCTGCGGCTTGAGCAACATCCGCGATGCGATCCCCTACCCGCGCGCACCGGGCAACGCGGAATTCTGATTTTTGCGTTCGTCCCGGCGCTAGCCGGGACGCCGCACGGTTATCGAGGTGTCATCGTAGTGATCTTGTTTTTCGCCCTGTGTTTCGTCGGTGTCGCCATCGCCGGTTTCTGCGCCTTCGTGATCTTCTGGCCGCTGACGCTGGTACACGTCCGCGATCGCCACGCCGACCTGTCCGCACAGTGGGGACCGGGCGCATTCCTGAAGCTGGAGGCCCTGCGCTGGCTGATGTCCGGCCAGTACCGCGCAAGCCGTGATACCTCCCTGAGCGGGCTGGCCACGCCCGCCCGCGTTGCCATGCTGGTCATTCTTGTTGCGCTGGTGATGGCGGGATTGTTGTGGCTATGGTCGGTGGCATTGGCATGAACGAAAACAACACTCCTGACGTTTCCGAAAGCTGGTTCCTGGCATCCCTGGGCCGTACCCTGATCTGGGCGCGGATGCGCGTGCTCGAGGGCGGCACCGCCGTAGTGTTGGATAGCGACGGCAATAACCTCGCCTACGACAGTGAAGACACCGCCCGCGCGGCGTTGTTCGATGCCGAGTTCGTGGCGTTCGACGGGCTGGACGAAGAAGACGCGCTGGCTCGCGGCTTTTTGCTTCACGAGGTATCGCCGCCACGTGCGGATAACGACGAAGCGCTGCGTGGCTTGATGGTCCAGAAACTGGGCGGACGGGCCTGATTCCGCATGTACACGCCGCGCGCCTTCGCCGAAACCGACCTCGTCGAACTCGACCGGCTGGTGGCGCGCGACGCCTTTGTCACGCTGGTGACCACGGACGCCGGAGTCCCCCTCGTCAGCCATTTGCCCGTGCTGTACGCAAGAGATGGCGAGCAAGTGGTCATCGAAGGCCACTGGGCCAGGCCAAACCCACAGGCCCGCCACATCGGCAGCGCGCTGATGATCGTGCAAGGACCACATGCCTATATTTCGCCGGGCTGGTACCCGGACAAAGAAGAAGCCGCGCGCGTACCGACATGGAATTACGCGGTGGCGCACCTGTATGGCCAATTGGAAGTCACTGACGACGTGGCAATGCTGGCCAGCATCGTGGACCGGCTGAGCATCGCCAACGAAGCGCGAGTGGGCAGTGATTGGCGGTTCGAGCACAACCGACCGGATCACGTCAGCCAGTTGCGCGGCATCATTGGTTTTTGCTTTACTCCGGCGAAGATCGAACTGAAGTTCAAGTTCAGCCAGAACCATCCGCCCGCCAACGTGGAGGCCGCCGCCGATGGCCTGCGCAGGATTGGAGATCCTCAGGCCAGCGAAGTCGCGGATATCATGCTGGAGCGCTTGGCGCGGCACAGTTCCATGTAGAGCGGAGCTTGCTCCGCTGCTCTTCAACCGAACTGCAAAAAACATAAAGCAACGGAGCAAGCTCCGCTCTACATAGCGATCGAGGACCCCACGCATGGACCTGAACCTATCTGGCAAACACGCGTTGGTCTGCGGTGCATCCGAAGGCATTGGCCGCGCCACCGCGCACGAACTGGCGCTGCTTGGCGCCGACGTGACGGTGCTGTCGCGGCGAGCTGATGTACTGCAAGACGTCGCGGCGTCATTGCCAAAGATTTCCGCCGCGCAACGACACGATTGGATTGCCGCCGATGTTTCGCAACACGAGGTTCTACGCGAACGGCTGCAAGCGCTAGTCGCCGAACGGGCGGTGCACATCCTGATCAACAACACCGGCGGACCCGCCAGCGGCCGCGCCATCGACGCAGACGCTTCCGCTTATTTGGATGCTTTCCATCGGCACTTGCTCGCCAATCAGACGCTGGTGCAAGCGCTGCTGCCGGGCATGCAGCAGGTGCAGTGGGGCCGTATCGTCAACGTGGTTTCGACTTCGGTGAAGGAACCTGTCGCCAACCTGGGCGTATCCAACACCATTCGCGGCGCGGTGGCCAGCTGGGCCAAGACGCTGTCGCGCGAACTGGCATCGGATGGCATCACCGTCAACAACGTCCTGCCCGGCTATACGCGTACGCAGCGGCTGGACCAGATTCTGCGCGACCGTGCGGCTAGTAGCGGCAAGACCGAAGAGGCCGTCGCGGCAACCATGACCGCCAGTGTCCCAGCAGGACGTTTCGCCGACGCCAGCGAAGTGGCGAATGCCATCGCCTTTCTCGCCAGCCCTGCCGCCGCCTACATCAACGGCGTTAGCCTGGCGGTGGATGGCGGACGGATGCAGTCGATCTAAGACGGCCCGAACAACTTGCTTTGTTCGTCATCCCGCGAAGGAGGGAACCCAGCGACTTCAGCACCCTGAAAACAAAGGCACTGGGTTCCCGCCTTCGCGGGAATGACGATCTGGTTAGCCCTTAACCATGTCCTCCTTGGAGCAAGCCGATCGAAGAACCCGACGGCAAAGCAGTTAAGCTATCGCCCATGAAGTCCCTGCCCCACTGGATAGATAGCCAGGCGCGTCCGGCGTCGAGCGGTCGCTGGCTGGAGGTGTTCGATCCTTCATCCGGCGAAGCCTTCGCCCAGGTCGCTGCCGGTGATGCAACCGACGTAGACATGGCGGTCGCCGCTGCCGCCAAAGCTTTTCCAGCGTGGTCATCACTGCGCAACTCTGAACGTGCCGCCTGGCTGGAGAAACTGGCCTCGGCGCTGGAAGCACGCCTTGAGGATTTCGCCCGCGCCGAATCGTTGGATGGAGGCAAGCCCTACTCACTGGCTCGCGATGCCGAGATTCCACGCGCCGTTTCCAATCTGCGCTTCTTCGCCCACGCCGCGACGCAGTTCGCCAGTGAGTCGCACCATGGCGAAGCCGGCCTGAATTACACGCTGCGCGCGCCATTGGGCGTGGTGGCGACCATTTCGCCATGGAATCTGCCGCTCTACCTGTTCACCTGGAAGATCGCGCCGGCGCTGGCGGCTGGCAATACGGTCGTCGCCAAGCCGTCGGAAGTGACCCCATTGACCGCCACTTTGCTAGGCGAACTGGCGGCGGAAATCGGATTGCCGGCTGGCGTGCTGAACATCGTGCACGGCACTGGCGCCGAGGCTGGCGAAGCGTTGGTGATGCACCCCGACATCAAGGCAATCTCTTTCACCGGCAGCACCGTCGTAGGTCGCCGCATCGCCGCTTTGGCGACACCGCACCTGAAGAAGGTCTCGTTGGAACTGGGCGGCAAAAATCCCACGCTGGTGTTCGCCGACAGCGATTGGCGTGTTCAACTGGACACCTTGGTGCGTTCGGCCTTTCAGAACTCCGGACAGATATGCCTGTGTGGTTCGCGCGTATTGGTGGAACGGAGTATCTACGAGGAATTCCGCGATGCTTTCGTTGAACGTGTCGCCACTTTGCGCCTAGGCGACCCGAGCGATGAAAACACGCAACTCGGCCCGTTGGTGTCGCAGGCTCACTTCGACAAAGTGAAGACCTGCCTGGACCGTGCGCGCAGCGAAGGCGGCCGCTTCCTGGTTGGAGGCCACGCATTGGATCGCGCGGGCTGGTTTATCTCGCCCGCCGTCGTCGAGGGCTTGGGTCCGGACACCGCGAGCAACCGCGAGGAGATCTTCGGACCGGTCGCCACGCTGCAGGCGTTCGATAGCGAACAAGAAGCGCTGGCGCTGGCCAACGCTTCCGAATACGGCTTGGCCGCCATGCTATGGACGCGCGATCTCGACCGCGCCCACCGCCTGTCCGCGCAACTGCGCGCCGGCATCATCTGGGTCAATACGTGGTTGATGCGCGACCTACGCACCCCATTTGGCGGCATGGCCGCTTCCGGACTCGGCCGCGAAGGCGGTACCGAAGCCATGCGCTTCTTCACCGAAGCCAAGAACGTTTGCCTCGCCTTGGATAAACCACCGTGACAACGACCACCGCGGCCCTGCGGGACCGGATCGCTCCGACCGATTGTTTGGCCGCATTCGCCTCCCTATCGCTTGCTTCTACGTCTTTCGAGCTTACGCATGACCGATCTTGATAACCTGCTGCGCAACAACCGGGAATGGGCCGAACGAATCAAGCGGGAGGACCCCGGCTTCTTCAAGCGCCTGTCCCAGCAACAGTCCCCGCGATACCTGTGGATCGGATGCTCGGATTCGCGCGTACCGGCCAACCAGATCCTCGGCTTGGACCCGGGCGAAGTGTTCGTTCACCGCAACATCGCCAACGTGATGTCCCATAGCGATCTCAACTGTCTGTCGGTCATCCAGTTCGCTATCGATATCCTGAAAGTCGAGCACATCCTGCTGGTAGGCCATTACGGCTGCGGCGGTGTGCACGCGGCAATGACGGGGCTGCGCGTCGGTCTGGCCGACAACTGGCTGCGCCACGTCGCCGATGTGGCGATGAAGCATGCTCCGCTGCTGGAACAGGTCGATACGGAGTCGCTGCGCCACGCCCGCCTCTGTGAACTCAACGTCATCGAACAAGTGTTCAACGTCTGCCAGACCACCGTCGTGCAGGATGCTTGGACACGCGGACAGCCGCTGGCGGTGCACGGCTGGGTTTACAGCCTGTTCGATGGGCGGGTGCGCGAGCTCGGTATGAACGTGGAATCGGGCGACCAGTTGATGCCGGCCTACCAGAAGGCCGTGGCCGCCGTTTCGCCCGACGCGACCCGCCATGAGTGAATCCGTCCGCACTTCGGCAGCGCCGGCGCCTGTAGGCGCCTACCCGCACGCGCGCCGGGTTGGAGACCTGTTGTTCCTGTCCGGCATCGGTCCACGCGATCCCGTAACTAATGAGATTCCCGGCAACGAGTATTTCGCAGACGGTCGCGTGCACAAATACGACATCGAAGCACAGACCCGCGCGGTGTTCGCCAACGTCCGCGCCGTGCTGGAAGCCAGCGGCGTACGCTGGGAAGACCTAGCCGACGTCACTGTCTACCTCACCGACATGGCGCGTGACTTCGCCGCCTACAACCGGATCTGGGCTGAGTATTTCCCAGACCCAGCCAGCGCCCCTTGCCGCACCACGCTGGGCATCGACGCTTTGCCCACGCCGATCGCGATAGAACTCAAGTGTATCGCTGCTTTGAAAGAGGCCCGCTGAGATGCTGCCTTCGCCGATTAATCTGCACGCCTGGATCGAAGAACACCGCCATCTGCTCAAACCGCCGGTGGGCAACAAGGTCATCTATTCCGGCGATTTCATCGTCATGGTGGTCGGCGGCCCCAACCAGCGCACCGATTATCACTGGGACGAAGGCGCGGAGTGGTTCTATCAGCTGGAAGGCGAGATGGTGCTACGCGTCCAGGAACCTACAGAAGAAGGTGCGGAAGTTGTGCGCGATATCCCCATTCGCGCGGGCGAGACCTTCTTGCTGCCACCGCGCGTACCGCATTCACCACAGCGCATGCCTGACTCCATTGGTCTGGTGATCGAACGAAAGCGCCTGCCGCACGAACAGGACGGCTTGCTGTGGTACTGCGAAAACTGCAACCACAAGCTTTACGAGGAATTCTTTCCACTGAAGAACATCGAAACCGACTTCCCCGCCGTATTCGATCGCTTCTATTCCTCGCGCGAGCTTCGTACCTGTAAAGCTTGCGGCCATCTGAATCCGGCACCGGCGAAGTACGCGAAAATCGAACGCTGAGCTGCGCGGTTTTATGTAGAGCGGAGCTTGCTCCGCTGCTCTTGCTCGGCTTTACGAGAAACGCTTTGGCTATTCCCTATCGCCTGCCGTTGCGACGGCCCAATTACTACTGACTCGTTGCTGTCGCGGGGCGCACCCGGCTCGGCTAAACTGCGGCCATGCTCAAAATCGACACCCACGCGCACTTTCTGCCCCGGGATTGGCCCGACTTGGCCAGCAAGTACGGTGATACACGGTTTCCGGTGATCCACCACGGCGACGATGGCCGCCACCGCATCTACAAGGACGGCAAATTCTTCCGCGAAATCCTGCCCAAGACCTGGGATACCCAGGTCCGCATCCAGGACTACGCCCGCTTCGGCGTGCAGGTGCAGGTGATCAGCACGGTGCCGGTGATGTTCAGCTACTGGGCCAAGCCGAATCAGGCGCTGGAACTGCACCAGGCACTCAATGACCACACCGCCGCTGCCTGCCGCGATTACCCACGCCACTACGCTGGCATCGGCACTGTGCCGTTGCAATCGCCGCGCCTGGCCGTGCAGGAATTGGAGCGCTGCATGGATCAATTGGGCCTGCAGGGCGTGCAGATCGGGTCGCATGTCAACGACTGGAATCTCGACGCACCGGAACTTTTCGAATTTTTCCAGGCCGCCAGCGAGTTGGGCGCGGCCATTCTGGTGCACCCGTGGGACATGATGGGCGCGGCGTCAATGTCCAAATACTGGCTACCGTGGCTGGTAGGCATGCCGGCGGAGCAATCGCGCGCTGCGTGCTCCCTGATTTTCGGCGGCGTACTGGAGCGCTTGCCCGAACTGAAGATCTGTTTCGCTCATGGCGGTGGCAGTTTCCCTTACACCATCGGCCGCATCGAACATGGTTTCAACATGCGTCCGGACCTGGTTGCGACCGACAACTACCGCAATCCGCGCGAGTATCTTGGCCGTGTGTACTTCGATTCATGGGTGGCCGACCCGCGGGCCCTGCGCTATCTGCTGGATACCGTGGGCTACGAGCGGGTGATGCTGGGCACCGACTATCCGTTCCCGCTGGGTGAACAAGAACCGGGTGCCGGTATCGCCGCATTGGGACTGGAAGAAACCCAGCAGGCTCGTCTGTATCACGGCACGGCGCTGGAATGGCTGGGCCTATCGGCCGCGAGGTTCGTTTGAGCACACGTAATCCTCTCCTGTGGGAGCGACGTGAGTCGCGACGAAGCTTCACTAGGAAAGCCCATCGCGACTCGCCGGTGCCGGCATGCCGGTACCACTCCCACAGTTCGACTCCTCCTTCCATTGAAACTCCATGACCGACTCGCTTTCCCGCACTCATGCCATCGCGCTCGATGCTGCCGATCCGCTGCGCCCATTGCGCAACGAATTCCTGATTCCCAAGCATCAGCACAACGAGCAGCTTTATTTCTGCGGCAACTCACTGGGCCTGCAACCGCGCACAGCGCGCGCCCAGGTCAATGAGGTATTGGACAAGTGGGCGATGGAAGCCGTCGAAGGCCATTTCACCGGTCACGCTCAATGGATGACCTACCACGAGTTAATGCGCGAGCCGCTGGCACGCGTGGTGGGTGCGCAACCGTCGGAAGTGGTGGCGATGAACTCGCTGACCATCAACTTGCACTTGATGATGGTCAGCTTCTACCGCCCCACCAACGAACGCCCAGCGATCCTGATCGAGGCCGGTGCATTCCCGTCCGACCGGCACGCGGTGGAATCGCAGATCCGCTTCCATGGTTTCGATCCGGCCGAAGCGTTGATCGAAGTGGAACCGGATCAAGCCGACGGCACGCTGTCGATGCAGGCCATAGAACGTGCGATCTCCGAACACGGCCCACGTTTGGCGCTGGTGCTATGGCCCGGGATCCAGTACCGCACGGGCCAGGCGTTCGACCTGGCGGAAATCGTCCGGTTGGGACGCGCGCAAGGCGCGGCGGTAGGCTTCGACCTGGCGCACGCCGCGGGCAATCTTCCGCTTCAACTGCACGACAGCAATGTCGACTTCGCGGTGTGGTGCCACTACAAATACATGAACGCCGGCCCCGGGGCAGTCGCCGGTTGCTTTGTGCACGATCGCCACGCGCGCTCCGACCGGCCGCGGTTCGCCGGCTGGTGGGGTCATGAAAAAGAAAGCCGCTTCCGCATGGGTCCCGAATTTCTACCCACGCCTGGCGCTGAGGGCTGGCAGCTCAGCAATCCGCCCATCCTGGCGCTGGCGCCGTTGCGTGCATCGCTGGATCTGTTCGACCAGGCCGGCGGCATGGTGGCGCTGCGGAACAAGTCGCTGAAGCTGACCGGCTTTCTGGAATCGTTGATCCATGCACGACTATCCGACGTACTGCAGATCGTTACCCCCAGCGACCCGCAGCAACGCGGCGCGCAACTATCGCTGCGCGTGATCGGTGGGCGCGAACGCGGGCGCGAGTTGTTCGACTACCTGGTGTCGGTGGGTACCCTTGGCGACTGGCGCGAACCCGACGTCATCCGGATATCGCCGGCACCGTTGTACAACCGTTTCATGGACGTATACCGGTTTGTGGAGGAGGTGGAAACATGGCGGGGGTTCTAGTGAGATCGCCATGCCCGCCCACGCGCTGTCCGTCATCCCCGCGTAGGCGGGGACCCAGCGCCTTTGGAGCTCAAACAGAAGCTTATGGAAAAGCAACCTGTAGTTTATCTATTGGCCAGCGGACGCAATGGAACGCTTTACGTCGGCGTCACCAGCGACTTGATCTGTCGCATCTGGCAACACCGCAATCATGTAGTACCTGGCTTTACTCGGCGCCATGGTGTAACTCAACTGGTCTGGTACGAGTTACATGGAACGATGGAAGCGGCAATTACACGAGAAAAGCAGCTCAAGAAATGGAACAGAGCATGGAAGGTACGGCTGATCGAGGAATCCAATCCTTATTGGCGCGACCTTTGGTTCACGATCATGGGTTAGGGCCAAGGCACTGGGTCCCCGCCTACGCGGGGATGACGAATATCGCTCGCGGGAATGACCGGCCCCAAATTTGCAGCGGATGGCGAAGCGGATGGCGAAGCGGAGCATCGCATTGACCACTGAACGCCAGCACTCCATCACCATCATCGGCGCAGGCCTCGCCGGCGCGCTGCTGGGGACGCTGTTGGCGCGCGAAGGCTGGCAGGTGGAGATATACGAAAAGCGCGGCGACCCGCGACTCAAGGGCTATGAAGGCGGCCGGTCGATCAATCTCGCCCTGGCCGAACGCGGACGCCATGCGCTGCGGCAAGCCGATGCCGACGATGCAGTGATGCGGCAGGCGGTGATGATGCGTGGGCGCATGGTGCACTCGCTGGATGGCCGCCTGCAGTTGCAACGCTATGGGCGCGACGACACGGAAGTGATCTGGTCGATCCACCGGGGTGATCTCAACATCACGCTGCTCGACTTGGCCGAACAGGCCGGCGCTCATCTGCATTTCCATTGCCGATTGGAAAGCGTGGACTTTGATGCCGCCCTTGCCCGCTTCGTCGACGACCGCGACGGCCAGTACCGCGACATCGCTTTCGATTCGCTGGTCGGCGCGGATGGTGCCGGCTCTTCGCTACGCGCGGCGATGAAGCAAAGGGCGGAGCTCGGAGAACGTACCGACTTCCTGGACCATTCGTACAAAGAGCTGGAAATCCCGCCTGCCGCGGATGGCAATTTCCGGATGGAGCCGAACGCGCTGCATATCTGGCCACGTGGCCGCTATATGTGCATCGCACTGCCGAACGACGAAAAAACCTTCACCGTCACCTTGTTCCTGCCCAACCAGGGCGACCCCAGCTTCGCCACCATCCGAAGTGGAGCGGAGGCACGTGCACTGTTCCAACGCGATTTCCCTGATGCCCTACCCTTGATTCCCACCTTGGAAGAAGACTGGGAACACAACCCGCCTGGGCTGCTGGCCACGCTCTACCTCGAACGCTGGCATATCGAGGGACGTGCGGTACTGCTGGGCGATGCCGCGCACGCGATGGTGCCTTTTCATGGCCAGGGCATGAACTGCGCTTTTGAGGACTGCGTGGCGTTGGCCCGACACCTTCTCTCTCACGACGATCGTGCCGCCGCCTTCACTGCCTTCGAGGCCGAACGGCATCCCAACGCGTTGGCAATCCAGAAGATGGCACTGGAAAACTACCTGGAAATGCGCGACAAGGTGGACAACACCGACTTCCTATTGCAACGCGAACTTGAGCTGACGCTGCAGGAACGCCATCCAGGCCGCTTCGTGCCGCATTACGCCATGGTCACTTTCATGTTGATTCCTTACGCGATGGCATTGGAGCGCAGCGAAGTCCAGCGCGATATCCTTACCGACGCCACGCGCGGACTGAGTACGCTGGCGCAGGTTGACTGGGAGACGGTGGATGCCGCGGTACTGGCACGTCTGTCGCCGCTGGTGGACGCACCGTAGTGGCCACCAGTTTTCTGTTCTACGATTTGGAAACCTTCGGCGCCGACCCGCGCCGAACACGTGTTGCCCAGTTCGCCGCCATACGTACGGATGCGCAGCTTCAGGTCATTGAGGAGCCGATCAGTTTTTTTGTACGGCCCGCTGACGACCTGCTGCCCTCGCCCATTGCCACGCTGATCACTGGCATCGCACCGCAGAGGGCGCTGCGCGAAGGCGTGACCGAAGCCGAAGCGTTCGGCCGAATCCACGACGAAATGTCACGGCCCGAGACTTGCACGCTGGGCTACAACTCGCTGCGCTTCGACGACGAGTTCGTCCGCCATGGCCTGTTCCGGAATTTCTACGAGCCCTATGAACGCGAGTGGCGCGGCGGCAATTCGCGGTGGGACCTGCTGGACGCACTCCGGCTAATGCACGCCTTGCGGCCTGACGGTATCGCCTGGCCCCAACGCGAAGACGGAAGTACCTCATTCAAGCTGGAACAACTAGCGCTAGCCAACGACGTTCGCCAAGGCGATGCACACGAAGCGCTTTCGGACGTATACGCCACCATCGGCATGGCGCGATTGATGCGCCAGAGCCAGCCGCGTCTCTGGGACTACGCCCTGCAATTGCGCGACAAACGCTTCGCTGCGAACTTGCTGGACACCATCGCGATGACGCCAGTGCTGCATATCTCGCAGCGGTACCCGGCCAGCCGGCTGTGTGCGGCGCCAGTGCTGCCGATCACCCGCCATCCCCGCTTCGATAATCGGGTCCTGGTATTCGATCTCGATGGCGACACGGAAGCTCTGCTGAGATTGGATGCCGCACAGATCGCCGACCGCCTGTACACGCCCTACGCCGACCTGCCTGAGGGCGAAGTGCGCATCCCTCTGAAGGAAGTGCATCTCAACAAGGCGCCCGTGCTGGTGGCCTGGCCGCATCTGCGTGCCGCCGACCTGGACCGGCTTCAGATCGATCCTGTCCGCGTCGAAGCTGCCGCGCAGGTACTACGCGCGGCAGGCCCTGCCCTGGCCGAAAAAGTTCGCCGTGTCTTTGCCGACGAACGCGCCTACGGCGTATCCGATCCGGACGCCTCGCTCTACGACGGTTTTCTGGCCGATGCCGACAAACGCCGCTTCCTGCAGGTACGGGCGACACCGCCTGCGCAGCTGGGTCAGCGTGATTTCGGCTTCCAGGACGCGCGCCTGCCGGAGTTGTTGTTCCGCTATCGCGCCCGCAACTGGCCCGAGACGTTGACCCTGGACGAACGCGAACGCTGGGACGATTACCGCCGCCGCCGGCTTTGCGAGGACAGCGGTCTATCCGAATACACGTTCGAAAATTTTGCCAGCGAAGTTGCAACGTTGCGTGTCCAGCACATCGATGGCGGCACCCAGCAAGCACTGCTGGATCAACTGCAGGCCTGGGCGGGAGAACTGCGGTCGCAGCTGCAGAATCCGGTAGGTGCGATGTGAGTCGCGGCCCCGGCAATAACATCACCTTCCCTCACTCGTTCGATCCTTTGGCATGAGCACCTATTTCTCCGAAGCCAGCTTCAAGTTCTTGCGCGGCCTGGGCCGCAACAACGACAAGGTCTGGTTCAACGCGCACAAGCAGCAATACGAGGATCACGTTCGGCAGCCATTTCTGCGTTTGCTGACCGACTTACAGCCGGATCTGGCACAAATCAGCGGGCATTTTCGTTCCGACCCCAAGACAGTGGGCGGATCCCTGTTCCGGATCTATCGCGACGCGCGCTTTTCCACCGACAAGTCGCCCTACAAGAACTGGCAAGGCGCCCGGCTTTATCACGAGCGCCGCAAGCAGGTTCCCGCGCCGTCGTTCTATGTGCATCTGCAGCCGAACGAAAGCTTCGTCGGTGCCGGTTTGTGGCATCCCGAACCGGATACTCAGCGTCGCGTCCGTCAGTTCATCTTCGAAAACCCAGGTAGCTGGAAGGCAGCGGCGCATGCGCCCAAGTTCCGCAAACGCTTCGATTTCGAGGAAAGCGAAGTGCTGGTGCGGCCGCCGCGTGGCTTCCCGGCCGATTTCGAGTTCATCGACGACCTCAAGCACAAGAACTTCGTCTTCTGGCGATCATTGGATAACGCCACCATGACCGGCCCTCGGCTGCGGCAGTCGGTGGCGGCGGACCTGGCGGCGCTGGCTCCGTTCGTGGACTATCTGTGCGCCGCGTTGGATCTGGAGTTTTAGGGGCTACTGTTACCGTCATCACGGCGCAGGTCGGGCCCAGCGATTTTCCGCTACTCGATCCAATTGATGCCTGAATTCCCAGTTTTTTCACAGGAGCCCATCATGAAGAAATGGATCGCACTGGCCATCGTTCTTTTACTTGCTCTGGGCGGCTACATGGCGGCGGGTCCGTATCTGGCGATCAATGGCATCCGCCAAGCCCTGGCCGAGCAGGACACCGCCAAACTGGAAAGGCACGTCGACTTTCCGGCGCTGCGCGTCAATCTGCGCGCGCAGATGGAGGACTACCTGGCGCGCCGGGCCGGGCCCGACATGTCTTCCAACTTGTTTGGCGCCTTCGCGCTTTCGGCGGCGAACCAGATGCTCGGCAGCGCGGTGGACACCATGGTCACTCCACTTGGAATTGGCGCTCTGTTGCAAGGACGCTCGATGTGGAAGAAGGCGATCGGCGAAACCGTGGGCGGCGACACCTATGCACCGCCTGTGCCGGCCGATCCGCTGAAGAACGCCCAGCATCGCTATGAATCGCTGTCCCGCTTCACCGCGACGGTGCAGGATGACAATGGCGAGCCAATGACGTTCGTGTTCACCAGGCAAGGGCTGCGCTGGCGACTGACCGATATACGCCTGCCGTTGACGTTACCGTAGGAACGCTTCCGGGTGCGATGTAGGAGCGCCCTCCCGGCGCTCCTACAAGAGCGTCTATCTTTCGGGGTTTGCGACGCCATGCGGCACGTGGCCGGCGGCGACGTGCAGGACGGCGCTGTCGATGTTGTGCTGCGAGTCATCGAAGAAGATGTCGGCGCCGAACGCATCCAGGAATGGTCCCTTGTGGCGCCCGCCGAGGAAAAGTGCTTCATCCAGGCGTACACCCCATTCGCGCAGCGTCCGGATCACGCGTTCATGCGCGGGCGCCGAACGCGCGGTGACCAACGCGGTGCGTATCGGTGAGCGCTCGTCCGCCGGAAATACTTGCTGCAGTTCGTGCAGCGCTGACAGAAAACCTTTGAACGGTCCGCCGGACAATGGCTCCCGTGCACGCGCACGCTCGTGCTGGCTGAAGGCTTCCACGCCCTGCTCGCGCGATATCCTCTCGCTTTCGTCGCTGAAGATCACGGCATCGCCATCGAATGCGATGCGAAGCTGATGCTCGTGGCGTTGCTGGTGCGCTTGCGCCGGCAGGATGGTGGCGGCCGCGATGCCGTGCTCCAGCGAGCGCCGTACCGATTCGGGATTGGCCGACAGGAACAGATCCGCACTGAAAGGACGGATGTAGGGCCAGGTCGGTTCGCCCGAGGTGAACACCGCCCGCACGATGTCGAGACCATGATGTTGTATGGAATTGAAGATGCGCAGCCCGGTATCGGCGGAATTGCGCGACAGCAGGATCACTTCCACCCGTGGCGTATCCGGTGGCGTGCCGATATTGAGGGCCAGGAGCTTGCGCACCACGGAAAATGCAATCCCGGGCGTCAACACGTCGTCTTCGTGGGCGCGCTGATAGGCACTGTAGGCTTCCACGCCTTCGCCCTCGAACAGCCGATGGCTTTCTTCCAGGTCGAATAAGGCGCGCGAAGTGACGGCAACGGTGAGCAGACGGGGCGTGTTATCGGACATGCGGATAGTATCGGGCATGCCGGTCGCGACCGGGGAGACTGCGTTCGCATCGGAGCCTTTGCGTGATGGTGGCTCGGCGTTGAAACAGTTCGTATCGACTACTTGCTCGAATCGATAACTTCATCGTCATCCCGGCGAAGGCCGGGACCCAGTGCCTTACGCTCCAACTGGCAGGATTCAACCACCGAATGGCTGGTTAAGTCGCTGTATCCGACGTACGCCGGAAGCGTTCCACAACAGCCAAATGGCTGGTCATGACCAATTCTGTTTTGGTTTGGGCTAACCGCTATTGGCCCGGTGCGGCATCCAGCACGAAACGCGTGGGTGGGCCAAGCCGGTGGTCCTGCGTCACTGCACGGACCTCCACCTCCAAGCGGATCGGCTGCTGCTCGGCGGGCGGTCCGTCCTGCCACATAAATAAGAATTCGGCCTGCCGCCCTTCCACCTTGCCGGCAAGTGCTCCTTCGGGAAAGAGCGCATAGGCGGTTTCGCCGGAAACCACTCGGAACTGGAAACCCAAGTCGCGCACCTTGTAGTCGGTTCCCCGCGGCCACTCCACCTGCAAGGTCAGCAGGCCGGTATCGTCACAGGAGGCATGGCGAGTGCCGACGCCTCGGGTCACGCTGATGACCCGCACTTCGGGTGGTTTCAATTCTTCCGGCGCGGATTCGACGGCGGCGGTGGAACTGACTGGAAACGGACTCACGCCGCTGGACAGCTTGCAGGCGTACGCGTTCGAAACGGCCAGGCAGGCGCCCAGCATCACAATGGACTTCAACAGCATCGTCACCCTCCCCGGTCAGATGCAGGCTTATCCCAACTTGCCTATCCCAGTTGTTTATCCCACTCGTTCTGTCCCAGCCTGATCGAGGGATCGGCGAGGCAGTGGAAGTAATACGCCGCGACCATACCCGTTTCCGTGCCAGGCGTCTCAATCAAACCATGAACTGCTCGCTGAGGATGCGTTCTTCCAGGTTGTGCTCCGGGTCGAACAACATTGTCACGGTGTGATCGCGGGACTCACGGATGGTGACTTCCACCACATCCCGCACTTCGTGCGAATCCGCGGTGGCACTGACCGGGCGTTTGTACGGGTCCAGGATGCGGAAGCGGACTTCCGTATCGGCCTTGAGGATGGCGCCACGCCAGCGGCGTGGCCGGAAAGGCGCGATAGGCGTCAACGCGATGGTGTGCGAGCCCAGCGGAAGGATCGGGCCATGCGCGGAAAAGTTGTAGGCGGTGCTTCCAGCCGGTGTGGCTGTCAGTACACCGTCGCAGATCAGTTCATCCAGACGCGTCTCGCCGTTGAGGTCAATCTGGATATGCGCGGCCTGGCGGGTCTGGCGCAGCAGCGACACCTCGTTGTAAGCCAATGAACCCGTGCTGGCACCGGATTCCGTCAACGCCAGCATTTCCAGCGGCCGCAACTTGGCGGGCTCGGCCGCGGCAATGCGCTCCAGCAATCCGTCGGGGCGAAAGTGATTCATCAGGAATCCCACGGTGCCCAGCTTCATACCGAACACCGGCTTGTTGAGGCCGCCATGCCGATGCAGCGTCTGCAGCATGAAGCCATCCCCGCCCAGCGCGCACAGCACATCGGCTTCGGCCGGCGGATGGGAACCGTGCTGAGCGGTCAGCGTTGCGAGCGCCTGCTGTGCTTCGTCGGTGGGACTGGCGAGAAAAGCGATGCGTGGGGTCTGACTCATCCGCGTCTTCCAAGGGTCCGCTGCAGAGAATAGCGGGAGTTGCGGTGCCGTGGGGTGTTCAAACACGTTCCTTGTGGGAGCGACGTGAGTCGCGACCGGAACAAAGAGCCTTAGACACAGATCAATGCAGATGAACGCGGATCAAAGGCATCCGATGTGCTTATCCGTGGCGATCTGCATTGATCCGTGTTCAAAACGCTCTTCCGGCGTCCAGTCGGGACTCACGTCGCTCCCACAAGGAGAGGTTGCAGCAGGTCGGGAGCACTCCCAGCCTGCTGCAGGCATCAACCCTGCACAGCCAGCTGTGCCAGTCGCTGCACAGCGACCGAGACCGTCGGATAGTCCAGCGTCTTTTGCGCGGCCAGTTCGTTGAGCATCGCCAGAGTGAAGCGCAGGCCGGCATCGTCGCGTTGCAGCCAATGGCGGACTTTTTCGCCGGCGTTCGGGCCTGACAGCGACAGTACCTGGCCGGTCAGCGTGCGCTGATGATTGGCCAGTTCGTCCCGCAATACGCCGCGTGCGACGGCATGCCAACGCCCATCGACTTTCAAGCCATCGATCTGATCCAGCAGCCACGGCAAATGCAGTGCCTCGCCCAGGCGGTAATGCACCTTGGATACTTCCACCGGCTTCAGCCTGCGCTCGCGCGCCAGCTCGATGATGTCGCAGGACGGCTCCAGGTAAGGCAGCGCGGCGAGCTGTCCCGCCAGTTCCGCGGGCAGGCCCTTTTCCTTCCATTCAAGCAGGCTGGCTTCGTACGCCGGGCGTAGCGAATCGGGAAGCACGCCTTCGGCCGCCCGGATTTCATCGAACCCATCGTGGTAGCGGTCCACCGCGGTGGCGATGGCAGGAATCGGTCCCTTCCGAGTCAGCAACCAGCGGGTGAAGGTGCGCTGCGCCGACCAGATCACCTGCAAGGCGTCGATCTGCACCGACTCGGGCACCTTGCCGTCCAGCGCGTCGATCTGGTTCCACAACGCGCGCGCATCCAGCGTTTCGCGGGTGATGGTGAACGCCTTGGCTACTTCCGCCGAGGTGCGGCCGGTGTCTTCCTGCATGCGCAGCAGGAAGGTGGCGCCCATGCGGTTGATCGTGGTGTTGGTCACCGCGGTGGCGATGATCTCGCGCTTCAGGCGGTGCCTCTCCATCTCCGCGGCATACTTCTTTTGCAGGGGCTGCGGGAAATAGCGCTGCAGCTCCTTGGACAGGTACGGGTCTTCCGGAATGTCCGATTCGAGCAGCTGTTGGAACGCCACCAGCTTGGAGTACGACAGCAGCACCGACAGTTCCGGGCGGGTCAGACCTTGGCCTCGCGCTTTGCGTTCGGCCAGTTCGGCGTCGGACGGCAGGAACTCGATCTGCCGGTCCAACAAGCCCTGGGATTCCAACGTCTGGATGAAGTGCTGTTTGGAACCCAGGCGCGAGACGCTCATCCGCTCCATCAGGCTGAGCGCCTGGTTCTGCCGGTAGTTGTCCCACAGCACCAGCCCGGCCACTTCGTCCGTCATCTGCGCCAACAGTTTGTTGCGGGCGTCCATCGTGAGCTTCTTGGCCTGGACCACGCCATTCAACAGGATCTTGATATTGACTTCGTGGTCGGAGGTGTCGACGCCGGCGGAGTTGTCTATGAAGTCGGTGTTGAGCAACACGCCATGCTGTGCCGCTTCCACGCGGCCCAGCTGGGTAACCCCCAGGTTGCCGCCCTCACCTATCACTTTGCAGCGCAGCTCGCGGCCGTCCACACGCAGGCCGTTGTTGGCACGGTCGCCTACATCGGCATGGGTTTCGCCGCTGGCCTTCACGTAAGTGCCGATGCCGCCATTCCAAAGCAGATCGACCGGCGCCTTTAAGATGGCGCTCATCAACTCATTGGGCGACATCGATTTGACGCCTTCCGGCAGATCGAGTGCCTCACGCACCTGAGGCGTAATATCGATCGACTTGGCGGTACGCGGATGGATGCCGCCGCCCTTCGAGATCACCGCAGCATCGTAATCCGCCCAACTGGAACGCGGCAGCGCGAACAGACGCTGACGCTCCTGGAACGAAACCGCCGCGTCCGGACCAGGGTCCAGGAAGATGTGGCGATGGTCGAATGCGGCCAACAAGCGGATGTGCGGGGACAGCAGCATGCCGTTGCCGAACACGTCACCGGACATGTCGCCGATACCAACGCAACTGAAGTCCTGCGACTGCGTGTCGCGGCCCATCGCCCGGAAGTGGCGCCGGACCGATTCCCATGCGCCTCGCGCGGTGATGCCCATGCCCTTGTGGTCGTAGCCCACTGAACCGCCGGAAGCGAACGCGTCACCCAGCCAGAAGTTGTGCGCAATGGCCAGACCATTGGCGATGTCGGAGAAGGTGGCCGTGCCCTTGTCGGCGGCCACCACCAGGTAGGGATCGTCCTGATCATGGCGCACCACATCCATCGGCGGCACGATCTTGCCGCCTCCGCGGCTGTCGACGACGATGTTGTCCGTGATGTCCAGCAGGCCCTGGATGAACATCTTGTAGCAGGCGATGCCTTCGGCCAGAACGGCATCGCGGTCGCCACCCGTCGGGGAACGCTTCACGAAGAACCCGCCCTTCGCGCCTACCGGCACGATAACGGTGTTCTTCACCATCTGCGCCTTCACCAGGCCCAGCACTTCGGTACGGAAATCCTCGCGGCGGTCCGACCAGCGCAAGCCACCGCGAGCGACCGGACCGAAACGCAGGTGCACGCCTTCCACGCGCGGGCCGTAGACAAAGATCTCGCGGTAGGGACGCGGCTTGGGCAGGTCCGGTACCTTGGCAGAATCGAATTTGAAGCTGATGACGTGCGCGGGTTGGCCGTCCGGGCCCTTCTGGTAGTAACTCGTGCGCAGGGTGGCTTCGATGGTCCCCATGAAGCCGCGCAGGATGCGGTCTTCGTCCAGGCTGGAAACCCGGTCCATCAGTTTCACCAAGGTCTTGTGGGTCGCCTCCATCTGCCGCCCGCGGCTCTCGTTGCGCGCGTCGATAACGTATTGCAACGCAGCGAGCGTGGCTTCATCGTCCTGCGCCAATGCGCGCAGCTGTTCGGCGAACCGGTCCTGGCCCTGTTTGATCTGCGCCTTGCTTTCCTGACCAGTCGCCGGATCGAAGCGCGCTTCGAACAACTCCACCAGCAGGCGCGCCAGCAGCGGATAACGATTCAGCGTTTCCTCGACGTAGCTCTGCGAGAACGGCACACCCGTTTGCAGCAGGTATTTGCAGTAGCCGCGCAGCACCGCGATCTGCCGCCAGCTGAGCCCGGCACCCAGCACAAGCTTATTGAAACCGTCGTTTTCGGCATCGCCGCGCCAGACCCGGGCGAAAGTCTCTTCGAAAGGCGCATTCAGTCGTTCGACGTCTATCTCACCGCTGACGGGTTCGACCTCGAACTCCTGGACGTAGGCTGGCGTACCGCCGACTTCCAAGCGAAACGGATGCTCGGAGATCACCCGCAGGCCCATGTTCTCCATCAGCGGCAACGCGTCGGACAACGGAATGTCGTTGAACTGCCGGTACAGATTCAGACGCAGACGGCCTTCCCCCGCCGGTACATGGCGCGAGCGATGGAGGCTCAGGCGCAGGTCCTCCGGCCCTTTCAACGCAGCCAGATGCTCCACGTCATTGGCGGCGATCTGCGGCGAAACGTTTTCGATATAGCCGGCCGGCAGCGCGCGGCCGTAGCCGCTGGCCAGCTTCAAGCCTTCGGATTCGCCATGGCGCGCGATCAGCGTTTCGCGCAGATCGTCCTGCCAATTGCGCAGCAGGTGCGCCAGATTCTCTTCAAGCGCAGCCGTGTCGACATCGACGCGTTCGCCCACTTTGGGACGCACGGTCAAATGCAGCTGCGCCAGCGGTGACTCGCCCAGTTGCACGCTGGTGTCCACGTACTCGCCGCGCAGTGCTTCCTTCAACAGCGCTTCGATGCGCAGGCGCACATCGGTATTGAAGCGCTCGCGCGGGATATAGACGAGCGCGGAAAAGAACCGGCCGTAGCGGTCACGGCGCAGGAACAGGCGGCTGCGCACGCGTTCCTGCAGACCCAGGATGCCCATCGCGGTCCGTGCCAGTTCCTCTTCGGTGGACTGGAACAGCTCCTCACGCGGCAAGGATTCCAGGATGTGGCGCAGCGCCTTGCCGCTGTGGCTGTTGGGGGAAAGGCCGGATTGGCGCATCACGTGTTCGTAGCGCTCGCGCACCAGCGGGATTTCCCAGGGGCGGCGGTTGTAGGCGCTGGAGGTGTACAAACCGATGAAACGCTGCTCGGCGATCGGTGTGCCCTTGGCGTCGAATTCTAGCACGCCGATGTAGTCCATGTTGCCCGGCCGGTGCACGTTGGAGCGCCGGTTGGTCTTGGTCAGGATCAACGCATCCACCGAGCCGGATTGCGGCATGTAGTGCGCCGCCAGCGACTTGACGGTACGCGGCGTGGAAGTGTCCTTGCCACGCAGCAGACCCAGGCCACTGCCTTCCACCGCTTTCAGGATGCCGTCGCCATTGCCTTTTTCGACGCGATATTCGCGATAACCGAAGAAGGTGAAGTGATCGTTGGCCGCCCACCGCAGGAATTCCTGCGCCTCATGGCGCCCGGCATCGCTGATCGGAAGACGCCGCGTGGCCAGATCGTCGGCCAGGGCCACCATCTTTTCGCGCATGGTGCCCCAATCGCGCACGATGGAACGCACTTCATCCAACACGCCGCGGATGCGCTTCTCGATACCGGCCATGTCGCTGGCGGGCTGGCGATCGATCTCCAGCAGCATGAGCGACTCAGGCTTGCCCTCGCCCACCGCGGTGACCTTGCCCGCCTTGTCGCGCGTGAAGCGCACCAGCGGGTGTCCCAGCACGTGCACGCCAACGCCCATTTCCGCCAACGCCATGCTGACCGAATCCACCAGGAACGGCATATCGTCGTTGACGATCTGCAACACCGTATGCGAAGACTCCCAGCCATGGGCTTTCATGCTGGCGTTGAACACGCGCACGTTAGCGGTACCCGGCTTGCGCACGCGGGCGAATTCCAACATGTCGCAGGCGATCGCGGCCCAGCTTTCGGCGCTGTGATTCGGATATTCGTCCGCTTCCATGCGCTTGTAGAACGCCTCGGCAAATGCTTTGGCTTCGGCCTGTCGCGACGATGGGGTGCGCTTACGGATGGCGGCGAAGACCGGCTCCAACGAGAACTCCGGTGCAGAACCGCCCGTTACCGGCATCACCAGCGATGCCGCGGTCGCATCCAGAACGCGCTTCACAGCAGCGGTCTTGGCCGTAGCGACAGGCGCCTTGGCCGTCTTCGCCGCTTTGTTGGCGGCAGCCTTCTTGGCGGATGCGGCTTGAGTGGCGGTTTTCTTTGATTCCGGTTTAGGTTTTTTATTCGGCGTTTTTTTCGGGGTACGAACAGCGTTCATGCGGGCCGTGGCTCGACAGTGGTATGCGATTGGATATTGTAGCCCTGCACTCAATGACAACACTTGTTGCGAGGCGTCAAAAGAAGCGCTTGCAAATTCGTGCGCGATTGATTACCTCCGGATGCGCGGTAGCCGGACCATTCAAGCGTTTGGGTTTGTTCCGGCTACTGGCTACCAATGTGCGCCCGCTTGAAAGTCGAAAGCAGTGCTCTGGGATTCGCTGAGTCATCGTCACGCGCTTTTTACGGCCAGCCTTTGGTTTGGACTGGTCAGACTTTTCGACACCGGACAAGCTGTTCAAATTCTAAACTGGACGGTATAGTCCAACCCGCATGTCCGCCTCCCCCAACTTCTCCGTCAGCGAGCAACGGCGCCAACGTGTGCACGATGCCGTGCGCGCTCTGCTGGCCGAACAAGGCTTCCGCATCAGCATGGAGGCCGTGGCGCTGCGCGCCGGCTGCTCCAAACAGACGCTCTATGCGCAATTCGGCAATAAGCAAGGGCTGATACGCAGTGTCATCAGCGAGCACATGGATCTGGCCACCGCGCACTTGGCTGAACGTTATGACGATCCGCGCACCACATTGGTTGCCTTTGCCGTCCAGCATCTGGAGCACTTGTGCGATCCCGCCATTCTCGCCACAAGCCAGTTGATAGCCGCGGAAGCCCACCAGTTCCCCGAAGAGGCACAGGCGCTTTACCGTGATGCCTGCGATACTTTGGTGCAACGCTTGGCCTCCTGGCTGAAGACCGCCATGAAGCGGGGCCAGCTGAGGCATGACGAACCGCACTACGCTGCGGAGCTTCTATTGAGCATGATCGTCGGCATGGACTTCGATAGGCAGCGTTTCGGCATGCCGCACCGCGACACCGACAAGATGCGCAAACACTGGGCCGAGTTCGCCGTCGATGCTTTTCTTCGCGCGTTCTCACCCACTGCGATAGCACCGGTAGACCCTGTCGCGCGACCCGCTGCCCGGCTTAGATCGACCCGATAACCAAAACAACCAAAACCTGATACGGAGCTTCATCCATGACCGCCCCCGTCCGTTCGCTCGCCCTCAGCTGCGCCCTTCTGCTGGTGCTGGCCGCCTGCAAAGAACAGGAACAGCCCGCACCTCCACCGCCGGAAGTCGGCGTCATCAAGGCCACACCGCAATCGGTGCCATTGCAGCGTGATCTGGTGGGACGGTTGGCTCCGTTCCGCAGCTCCGATGTGCGCGCCCGTGTTCCCGGCGTATTGGTGAAGCGCGTCTACCAGGAAGGCAGCGACGTGAAGGAAGGCCAGGTGCTGTTCCAGATTGATCCTGCGCCGTTGCAGGCATCGCTCAGCGGTGCCCAGGCGAACCTGGCATCGGCGCAGGCGACCTATGCCAATGCCAAGATCGCCGCCGACCGCGCCCGCCAATTGGCGCCGCAGAAGTTCGTTTCCCAATCCGATCTGGACAACGCCCAGGCGGCCGAACGCAATGCCGCCGCCGCCGTGCAGCAGGCGCAGGCCAGCGTGTCTTCCGCCCGCATCAACCTGAGCTACACCAATGTCACTGCACCGATCTCTGGCCGCGCCGGCAAGCAGCAGGTAACCGAAGGCGCGCTGGTCGGCCAGACCGATGCCACCCTGCTGACCACGGTGGATCAGATCGATCCGCTGTACGTCAACTTCTCGCTGGGCGTGAGCGAACTGGAAGCACTGCGCCGCGCGCAAAGCAAAGGCGGCGTGGAGCTGACCGGCACAGGTGATGCCAAGGTGCAGGTGGTGCTGTCCGATGGCACCCCATACGACCAATTGGGCACACTGGACTTCTCCGGCGTGGTGGCGGATCCGGCCACTGGCGCGATTTCGCTGCGCGCCAGTGTTCCCAATCCGAATCAGGAGCTTCTGCCGGGTATGTTCGTGACCCTCAAAGCGACCCTGGGTGAGCGCAAGAATGCGTTCATGATTCCCCAGGATGCCGTCCTGCGCGATGCCGCGGGCGCCTACGTGTACGTGGTGGGTGCCGACGGCAAGGTGGCACGCAAGACCGTCACCGCCGAGAACCCGAGCAATGGCAATTGGGTGGTCACCAGCGGCTTGGCCGCCAACGATCAGGTGATCGTGTCCGGCGTGCAGAAGGTGCAAGCTGGCGCCCCCGCCAAGCCCACTCCATGGAAGCCTGCGGCCGCGGGCAACAGCCAGCCGGCTGCCCCCGCCGCCCCGCAGAAGTAAGGGATTCCCCCAATGCCCAAGTTCTTCATCGAAAAACCGATCTTCGCCTGGGTGGTGGCGATCCTGATCTCGCTGGGTGGCGTGATCGCGATCTTCAGCCTTGGCGTCGAGTCCTATCCCAACATCGCGCCACCACAGGTGGTAGTCCAAGCCACTTACCCTGGTGCGAGCGCGGAAACTGCCGAGCAGGCCGTCACCCAGGTCATCGAACAGCAACTGACCGGTATCGACAACCTGCTGTACTTCAGCTCGTCGTCCAGCGCCAGCGGCGGCTCCAGCATCACGCTGACCTTTCAGACCGGCACCGATCCGGACATCGCCCAGGTGCAGGTACAGAACAAGGTGGCGCTGGCCGAGCCGCGGCTACCCACCGAGGTGGTGCAGCAAGGCGTGGTGGTGGCCAAGGCTAACGCCGGCTTCCTGATGGTGGCGGCGTTGCGTTCGGAAAATCCGGCGGTGGGTCGCGAACAGTTGAACGACCTTGTCGGTTCGCGCGTGCTGGATCAAATATCGCGTATTCCCGGCGTCGGCAGCACCCAGCAGTTCGGTAGCGAATACGCCATGCGTATCTGGCTGGATCCGAACAAGCTGCAGGGCTTCGGCATGTCCACCAGTGAAGTGCTGGCGGCCATCCGCGGCCAGAACGTGCAGTTCGCCGCCGGCTCCATCGGTACCGACCCGGCACCGGAAGGCCAGGGCTTCACCGCCACGGTGACCACCGAAGGCCGCTTCAACTCGCCCGAACAGTTCGAAAACATCATCCTGCGCGCCAACAGCGACGGCACCACCGTACGTTTGAAGGATGTGGCCCGCGTGGCCATCGGCGCTACCGCGTATGGTTTCGAGACGCAGTGGAACGGCGCGCCCACCGCCGCTTTCGCGGTCCAATTGCTGCCCGGTGCGAACGCGTTGAACGTGGCCGCCGCCGTGCGCGCCAAGATGGACGAACTGCAGCCCAGCTTCCCGCAGGGCGTGGCGTGGTTCTCGCCGTACGACAGCACCACCTTCGTCCGCATCTCCATCGAAGAAGTGGTGAAGACGCTGATCGAAGCGGTGATATTGGTGTTCCTGGTGATGCTGATATTCCTGCAGAACATCCGCGCCACCATCATCCCCACGCTGGTCATCCCGGTCGCGCTGCTGGGCACCTTCCTGGGCATGACGATCATCGGCTTCACCATCAACCAGCTGACGCTGTTCGGCATGGTGTTGGCGATCGGCATCGTGGTGGACGACGCGATCGTGGTGATCGAAAACGTCGAACGCATCATGACCGAGGAGGGTCTGCCGCCCAAGGAAGCGACCCGCAAGGCGATGGACCAGATTACCGGTGCGGTGATCGCCATTACCGTGGTGCTGTCCGCGGTGTTCATTCCCAGCGCGTTGCAAGGCGGCAGCGCCGGCGAAATCTACAAGCAGTTCGCGCTGACGATCGCGTTGGCAATGGTGTTCTCGGCGTTCCTGGCGCTGGGCTTCACCCCCGCCCTGTGCGCCACGCTGCTGAAGCCGACGCAGCACCACAAATCCAACTTCGTGTTCCGTACGTTCAACAAGTACTACGACAAGATCAGCCACACCTACGTAGGCCACATCGGCAGCGCGGTGAAACATGCGCCGCGCTGGATGATCGTCTTCGCAGGCCTGACCCTGTTGTGCGGCTTCTTGTTCACCCGCATGCCCGGCAGCTTCCTTCCCGAGGAAGACCAAGGCTATGCGCTGGCGATCGTGCAGTTGCCGCCGGGTGCTTCCATGGAGCGGACCAGCAAGGTCTTTACGCAGATCCGCAGCACGCTGGAGAAGATGGAAGGCTATGACGGCATGATGGAAGTGACCGGCTTCAGCTTTGTCGGTCAGGGCGAGAACGTCGGCATGGCGTTCATCAAGCTCAAGGACTGGAGCGAGCGCAAAGTCGATGCGGCCACCTTCATCCAGCAAGCCAACGGAGCGCTGTTCGGCATCAAGGAGGCCGGCATCTTCGTGGTCAACCTGCCCACGGTGAACGGACTGGGCCAGTTCGGCGGTTTCGACATGTACCTGCAGGACCGCACCGGCCAGGGCCAGGCGGCATTGACCGAGGCGCGCAACATCCTGCTGGGTAAGGCCGGCCAGAATCCCAACCTGACCGGCGTGCGTCCCAACAGCCTGGAAGATGCGCCACAGCTGAAGCTCAACGTGGATCGCGTACAGGCGCAGACGATGGGGCTGTCGGTCAACGACATTTACAACGCCATCGGCCTGATGCTGGCGCCGGTCTATGTCAACGACTTCTTCTACGAAGGCCGTATCAAACGCGTGACCATGCAGGCCGACGCACCGTTCCGTATGAGTCCCGACTCGTTGTCGAACTTCTACACGCCCAGCAGCCTGCAGAACGGCGAAATGATACCGCTGACCAACGTCGTAAGGTCGGAATGGATCACCAACTCGCCTTCGCTGACGCGCTATAACGGCTACGCGTCGATCAATATCGTCGGCGCTCAAGCACCCGGAAAGAGCTCGGGCGAAGCGATGAAGGCGATGGAAGACATCGTCAACAACGACCTGCCACCCGGCTTCGGCTTCGATTGGACCGGCTTGTCGTACCAGGAAATCCTGGCCGGCAACACCGCCACGTTGCTGCTGGTGTTGTCGATCGTAGTGGTGTTCCTGTGCTTGGCGGCGCTGTATGAAAGCTGGTCGGTGCCGGTATCGGTGCTGCTGGTGGTGCCGCTGGGCGTGCTGGGCGCCATCGTGTTCGCCATGTTGCGCGGCTTGCCGAACGACATCTTCTTCAAGATCGGCCTGATCACCATCATCGGCCTGGCGGCGAAGAACGCGATCCTGATCGTGGAGTTCGCGGTGGAACTGCGCCGCGAAGGCAAGACCTTGCGTGACTCAGTGGTGGAAGCGGCGCGGCTGCGTTTCCGCCCCATCCTGATGACGTCGTTCGCCTTCATCATGGGCGTGCTGCCCATGGCGATCTCCTCCGGCGCCGGCGCCAACGCCCGTCACGCCATCGGCACCGGCGTAATCGGCGGCATGTTGTTCGCCACATTCCTGGGCCTGCTGCTGATCCCGGTGTTCTTCGTCGCGGTGCGGCGCATGCTGGGCGACAAGCTGGACGAGCCCTCCCGGGAATACCTGGAAGAGCACAACAAGCCGCCGGCGCGTTGATCGCGGCACGTGTGCGTAAAGCAAAAGCCCCGGCATTGCCGGGGCTTTTTTTTGGCTTCGTTTGGGCTGCACTGATAGGTGGGCGAAGTTGCAAACTCGCTCGAGGTGCCCTCCCCTCGCAGAGCGGAGCTTGCTCCGCTGCCTTTGATGTCGTGGACTCAAGACCAGCGGAGCAAGCTCCGCTCTACGTCAAAGCCACAGTTGGCAGTTCGGTCAGCCTTAAAACAAAGAACCCCGGCCAAAGCCGAGGTTCTTTTTTTACACTGCAACGATTGCTGGCGTACTTGCGCTTATGCCTGCTTCGCTTTCTGACCGGCGATCCACTGGTCCACGCGTCGCTCCAACAAGGTCAACGGCAACGCACCGCCACCGAGCACCGTATCGTGGAAACCCTTGATGTCGAACTTGTCGCCCAGTTCGGTTTCCGCCTTCTTACGCAGTTCCTGGATACGGATCATGCCGACTTTGTAGGCGGTGGCCTGTCCCGGCATGATCAGGTAACGCTGCACCTCGGAACGAATTGCAGTGATCGGCACCGCACTGTTGGCGTCGAAGTACTCCACTGCCTGTTCTTCGGTCCAACCCTTCGCATGCAGGCCGGTATCCACCACCAGGCGGATAGCTCGCCACATCTCAGAGCTCAAGCGGCCGAACTCCGAATACGGGTCCTGATAAGTGTTGGGCATTTCCTTGGCCAACCATTCCGAATACAGGCCCCAGCCTTCCGCGTAAGCGGTGAATCCGGCCTGGGTGCGGAACTTCGGCACCCCGGTGAGTTCCTGGGCGATGGCGATCTGCATGTGGTGGCCCGGCAAACCCTCGTGGTAAGCGATGACTTCCAGCTCCGGCTTGGGCATCGCGTTCATGTCGGACAAGTGCGCGTAGTAGACGCCCGGACGCGAGCCATCCGGCGTACCGGGGAAGTAATGCTGGGCGGCGCCGTCCTGCTCACGGAATGCTTCCACCCGCTTGACCACCAGATCCGCCTTGGGCAACAGACCGAAATAGTTCGGCAGTTCCTTCTTGATGTTGTCGATCCTTAGCGTCGCTTCGTCGATATAGGCTTGGCGGCCGGCATCGGTATTCGGGAAGACGAACTGCGGATCCTTGTCGATGAACTCGAAGAAGGCATCCAGGTCGCCCTTGAAACCCACCTTGTCCTTCAACGCGGTCATGTCGCCACGGATGCGCGCTACTTCCTTCAAGCCCAGCGCGTGGATTTCCTCCGCCGTCATGCCGGTGGTGGTCATCTGGCGCAACTGGTACTCGTAGTACGGCTTGCCGTTGGACTGGGTCACGCCAACGCCGCTCGCGTTCTCCAGCGCATTCGGCGTGTCTTCTTCACACCAGGCGATTATCCGCTCATAGGCCGGCTTGAGCTGTTCCAGTAGCGCAACACGCGTTTCTTCCTTCAATGCGGCAGCGCGTTCGGCGGTGATCTTGCCGGCCTTGACCAACGCATCGAGCTTGGCCTGCGCGTCCACCCAGATCGCCGAGTCCTTGCCCGCGGAGAACGGGGCACCGGTGATGACTTTGCGCGACTGATCGATGACCCCTTCATAGGCGAATTTCGGCGGGCGGATGCCCTGCCCGGCCGATTTGCGGGCCCGTTCCAGCAATTGGTCGAAGCCGCGGGCCGTCTCCTTGAGACGTGCCACATAAGCAACGTAGTCCGACTCTTCGTCGACCTTATGGAAACTGATCAGTATGGTCGGCAGGAAGCTCTGTGCACCGTTCATCTGGTCGAAAGCGTAGCCGTTGGAAAGAAAGGGCACGCCATCGCGCGCGTTTTCGTACTGCAGCTTCCACAGGTCGTAGGAGAATTTACCCTCGTCGCTGAGCTTTGCGTAATCGAAGGTCTTTTCCATCTCCTCGACACTGGCCTTCTGCCACGCGATCTGGTCCAGCTGGGCCTTTTCCGAGAAGTCATCCAGCTGGTCGTACAGGTCCTTGCGGCCCTGGAACGTCAGCTGCAGCGGACTGAAGCGCAGCTGCTCTTCGTACTTCTTCTCGAACCACTGGTTGAGCCGTTCGGTTTCCGCGGCGATGTCGGCCTGCGACACGGCGGTCGCAGGCGTTGCCGCGGTACCGGATTCCGGCGAAGCGGCGCGATCGCACGCGGCCAGGGCCAGCGCAATGGCGCAGACGATAAGGGTTTTACGCATCAGGTTCTCCGGTTGGATACGGGAGGCAGACCCCCGCATCAGAGAACTCTAGCGGAACCTTTATGGATACGTCCCATGACTAAAGATGGGGGCCCGCGATAACCCCACGGCGCCCACCACCACAAACGCGCCGCAGCGCGTCCGGATGGCGACCACCGGCAACCACCTTTCCGCCTCAATTCGCCCCGAGTTGGCCGTTTCTTCCGGCCGCGGTCATAAGCCAAAGCTCTGGAACGGATCAACGCGGATAAACACGAATGATGCATTCAATATGCTTATCCGCTCTTTTTTGCCTTGTCCGCGTCAATCCGTGTCCAAACAGCCTTCCCTCAGCGCAAACCGGTCTCGTTGCGTGCAATCACCAGGCGCTGGATTTCGCTGGTGCCTTCGTAGATCTCAGTGATCTTGGCATCTCGGAAGTAGCGCTCCAGCGGCATTTCCTTCGAATAGCCCATGCCGCCATGGATCTGCACCGCCTGGTGCGCAATCCACATGGCCGCTTCGGACGCCGTGAGCTTGGCGATGGCGGCTTCGTTGGTGAAACGTTGGCCCTGCCCTTTTACCCACGCCGCGCGCAACGTCAGCAACAGCGACGCATCCAGTTTGCACTTCATGTCGGCGATCTTCGCCTGGGTCATTTGGAAGGTACCGATCGGCGCACCGAAGGCCTTGCGCTCCTTCACGTATTCCACGGTCTTCTCGTAAGCCGCACGCGCGATGCCGATGGCCTGCGAAGCAATGCCGATACGGCCGGCATCCAGCACACCCATGGCAATCTTGAAGCCTTCGCCCTCGGTGCCCAACACCTCATCAGCGTCCACCACGTAGTCGGTGAACTCGATCTCGCAGGTGGCGGAGGCGCGAATACCCAGCTTGGGCTCGGTCTTGCCGCGGTGGAAGCCCGCCTTGGTGGTATCGACCAGGAACGCGGTGATCCCGCGAGCGCCTTTGTCTGGTTCGCTCATGGCAAACAGCACGATGTACTTGGCGACCGGGCCGGAGGTGATCCAGCTCTTCTTACCGTTGATGACGAAGCTGCCATCGGCCTGTTTCATAGCGCGGCAACGCATGGCGGTGGCATCGGATCCCGACTGCGGTTCGGTCAATGCGAAAGCGCCGATCTCGGCGCCTTCGGCAATCGCGCGGACGTATTTCTGTTTCTGCGCTTCGGTGCCGTATTTCAGGATGCCGTTGCAGAACAGCGAATTGTTGACGGACATGATGGTGGAATGCGCCGCATCGCCAGCGGCGATTTCCACCATGGCCAGCACGTAGGCAATGGGGTCCATGCCGGCACCGCCGTACTCGGCAGGCACTTCGATGCCCATCAGCCCGTTCTCGCCCAGCAGGCGGATGTTGTCCAGCGGGAATTCACCGCTCTTGTCGAAATGTTCCGCGCTGGGCGCGATTTTCTCCTGGGCGATCCTGCGCGCCACGTCCTGGATCATCAACTGCTCTTCGGTGAATGCGAAATCCACAAGCCAATCCCTCTCAAATTTGAATACCAATTGTAACCCAGCACCATGCGCGGCCGTATGCCGCTCTTGACCGCGAGTCACGGCAGCAGGACAATATCTTTATATCGCGATAGGAAGATATTTATGGATCTGGAAGCCTGGTCGACCCGGCTGAAAGTCTTTGCCGACGCGACCCGCGTACGTCTGCTGGCGCTGCTGGCACGCGAGGAGCTGACCGTAGCCGAGCTCTCGGCCATCACCCAACTGGCGCAGCCGCGCGTCTCCACCCATCTGGCCAAACTGAAGGAAGCCGGCCTGGTCCGCGATCGTCGCGCCGGGGTGTCGGCCTATTACCGGTTCGACGAAGACAATCTGGATGCTGCCCAGCGCGAACTGTGGCGCAGCCTGAAGGAAGGCAGCGACGATCCGTTGTTGCGCCAGGATGCCGAACGCGTGCCTGCGGTACTGGCGAGCCGCGCGGCCGATCAGAACTGGGCCGATTCGGTGGCCGGCGACATGGAACGCCACTATTCACCCGGGCGTACTTGGGAAGCGCTGGCGCGAACCGCCCTGCCCCTGCTGGAAACCGGCGACGTGCTGGATATCGCTTCCGGGGACGGCGTGCTAGCCGAGTTGCTGTCGCCGCACGCCAAGCGCTATGTCTGCGTCGACACCAGCGCCCGCGTGGTGGCGGCCGCCGGGCAGCGTTTGCAACGTTTCCCGAACGTGGAAGTACGCGAAGGCGACATGCATGCGCTGCCGTTCAAGGACAACAGCTTCGACCTGGTGGTGCTGATGCATGCACTGACCTATGCAGCCAAGCCAGCCCAGGCGGTGGCTGAAGCCGCCCGCGTGCTTCGCCGTGGCGGCCGATTGCTGCTGAGCAGTTTGGGCAAGCACGAACATAAAGCCGTGGTGGAGTCGTACGGCCACGTCAATCTCGGCTTTACCGACAAAGAGCTACGCAAGTTCGCTGAGAAAGCCGGGCTGGACATCGCCAACGCGGAAACCGTGACGCGCGAGCGCCGCCCGCCCCATTTCGAAGTCATCTCACTGACCGCGGTGAAACCATGAAAAAGTATGCGAATCCCTCGCAAGAGCCCGCACATCCTTGTGCGGACTTCTCAATAAAAACTTGGCTAAAACCCGAGCGCGCCGAGGCACTGATCAAGGCGCTGGACGAACGCATCCTGATCATCGATGGCGCCATGGGCACCATGATCCAGCGCCACCGGCTGGAAGAAGCCGATTATCGCGGCGAGCGTTTCGCTGAAGGCTACGACAGCATGCATGCCGATACACACATCCATGGCGCGCAATGCGGCCACGATCTCAAGGGCAACAACGATCTGCTGCTGCTGAGCAAACCGGAAGTGATCGCCGACGTGCACACGCAATATCTGGAAGCGGGTGCGGATCTGGTGGAAACCAACACCTTCAACGCGACTTCGGTCAGTCAGGCTGACTACCACTTGGAACATCTCGTCTATGAGTTGAACAAGGAAGGCGCACGTGTCGCGCGTGCCTGCTGCGATGCAGTGGAAGCCAAGACACCGGAGAAACCACGCTTCGTCATCGGCGTACTGGGGCCAACCAGCAGGACGGCCTCCATCAGCCCGGATGTCAACGACCCTGGCTTTCGCAACACGAGTTTCGACGAACTGCGCACCACCTATCGCGAAGCGATAGAAGGCCTCATTGATGGTGGCGCGGATACCTTGATGGTCGAAACCATCTTCGACACCCTCAACGCAAAAGCTGCCTTGTACGCCATCGAGGAAGTCTTCGACGAGCGCGGCGGCCGCCTGCCGGTGATGATTTCCGGCACCATCACCGACGCATCCGGACGCACATTGTCGGGCCAGACAGCTGAAGCTTTCTACGCATCCGTGTCGCACGGCAAGCCGCTCTCGGTCGGGTTGAACTGCGCGCTGGGCGCGAAGGATCTGCGCGAGCACGTGGAGACACTGGCCAACGTCGCCGACGGCTACGTCAGTGCGCACCCCAACGCAGGCCTGCCCAACGCATTCGGCGAATACGACGAAACGCCGGAAGAGATGGCAGCCACGCTGAAGGAATTTGCCCAGTCTGGCCTGCTGAACCTGGTCGGCGGTTGCTGTGGCACCACACCAGACCACATCCGCGCGATCGCAGAGGCGGTGCGTGGTATTGCGCCTAGACAGTTGCGGCAACCACTCGCGGTAGCAGCATGATTTTTACGCGAATCAGGTTCGATAAAGACGGATGAGGTTTTCAAGCTTACTTTTATCCGTATTGATTCGATCTTATCCGTGTCAAAAAAGCTTTCGAGAAACAACCATGATCCAAGGCCTCCACGCATGACGCGCTACACCCGATTGTCCGGCCTCGAGCCGCTGGTCATTACGCCCGACTTGTTGTTCGTCAATATCGGCGAACGTACGAACGTCACCGGCAGCGCCCAGTTCCGCAAGCTGATCAAGGAAGAACGCTACGAGGAAGCGGTGGAAGTGGCACGCCAGCAGGTAGCCAATGGCGCCCAGATCCTCGACGTCAACATGGACGAGGGGTTGATCGATTCCGAGAAGGCGATGACCCGCTTCCTCAATCTGATCATGTCCGAGCCTGACATCGCGCGCATTCCGGTGATGGTGGATTCGTCCAAGTGGAGCGTCATCGAGGCCGGCCTGAAATGCCTGCAGGGCAAGAGCGTGGTCAACTCGATTTCGCTGAAGGAAGGCGAAGAGGCGTTTATCGAGCACGCCCGCAAGGTGCTGCGCTACGGTGCCGCTGCCGTCGTAATGGCCTTCGATGAAGATGGCCAGGCCGACACGTGCGCGCGCAAGGTCGAGATCTGCACCCGTGCGTACAAGGTGCTAACCGAGAAAGTGGGCTTTCCGCCGGAAGACATCATCTTCGACCCGAATATCTTCGCGGTCGCCACCGGCATCGAGGAACACGACAACTACGCGGTGGACTTCATCGAAGCGACCCGTATCCTCAAGCAGACGCTGCCGCATTGCCACATTTCCGGCGGTGTATCGAACGTCTCGTTCTCCTTCCGCGGCAACGAGCCAGTGCGCCAGGCGATCCATTCGGTGTTCCTGTACCACGCCATCAAAGCCGGCATGGACATGGGCATCGTCAACGCCGGCGCGATGCCGATCTACGACGATCTGGACCCTGAGCTGCGCGAACGCGTGGAGGACGTGATCCTCAACCGCCGCAAGGATTCCACCGAGCGCCTGCTGGAGACCGCCGAACGCTACAAGGGCAAGAAAGGCGAAGCGCAGGTCGAGAATCTGGCTTGGCGCGACAAGCCGGTGCGTGAACGCCTGGCGCATGCGCTGGTGCACGGCATCGATGCCTTCGTGGACCAGGACACCGAGGAAGCGCGCCAGCTATCCACGCGGCCTTTGGATGTCATCGAAGGCCCTTTGATGGATGGCATGAACGTGGTCGGCGACCTGTTCGGCGCTGGCAAGATGTTCCTGCCGCAAGTCGTCAAATCGGCACGGGTCATGAAAAAGGCGGTGGCCTACCTGCTGCCGTACATCGCGGCCGAGAAGCTCCGCACGGGCGATGTAGGCAAATCCAACGGCAAGATCGTCATGGCCACGGTCAAGGGTGACGTGCATGACATCGGCAAGAACATCGTCGGCGTGGTGTTGGCCTGCAATAACTTCGACGTGGTCGACCTGGGTGTGATGGTACCCACACAGAAAATCCTGGACACGGCGCGTGCAGAGAATGCCGACCTGATCGGCCTGTCCGGGCTGATCACCCCTTCGTTGGAAGAAATGACCCACGTGGCGCGCGAGATGCAGCGCCAGGGCTTTTCCCTGCCGCTGCTGATCGGTGGCGCTACCACCTCGCGTGCGCATACGGCGTTGAAAATAGATCCGCACTACGACGCACCCACCGTGTGGGTGAAAGATGCGTCGCGCGCGGTCGGCGTGGCGCAGTCGTTGATCTCCCGGGATCTGCGCGCCAACTTTGTCGCCGCCAACGACGCGGACTACGCGGAAATCCGCCAGCGCCACCTCAACCGCGGCGATGCCAAGCGGTTGGTGTCACTGGAAAAGGCGCGCGGACAGAAGTTCGATGGCGGTTGGAACGCCTATGCGCCGCCGGCGCCCAAACAACCCGGCGTTACTGTGTTCGACGACTATCCACTGTCGGAACTACTGGACTACATCGACTGGACGCCGTTCTTCCAGGCGTGGGAACTGGCAGGTAAATATCCGGCCATCCTGACCGACGAAGTGGTCGGCAAGCAGGCCAGCGAGCTGTACCGCGACGCGCGGGCGATGCTGGACAAGATCGTCGCTGAGAAATGGCTAACGGCCAAGGCGGTATTTGGGCTGTGGCCGGCGAACAGCGTGGGCGACGATGTGGTGCTGTCGCTGTTACCTGAGGGAGAAGGAACGGCGACGCTCCACTTCCTCCGCCAACAAGTCGATAAACCGGCTGACCGTCCCGACTTCTGCCTGGCCGACTTCATTGCACCGAAAAATTCCGGAAAGCAGGATTGGATCGGTGCTTTCGCAGTGACCACCGGCATCGGCATCGACGAACATGTGGCGCGTTTCGAAGCCGAGTACGACGATTACAACGCCATTCTGCTGAAGGCGCTCGCGGACCGTCTGGCAGAGGCATTGGCCGAGCGACTGCACCAGCGCGTGCGCAAGGAATTCTGGGGCTTCGAGGCGGACGAAACCTTGGACAACGAAGCACTCATCGCGGAAAAATATCGCGGCATCCGCCCGGCTCCCGGCTATCCGGCATGCCCGGAACATAGCGAGAAAGCAACGTTGTTCCGTTTGTTGGATGCCGAGCGCAACGCCAGTATGCAGCTGACCGAAAGCTTCGCCATGCTGCCTACGGCCGCGGTGTCCGGTTACTACTTCAGCCATCCGAAAAGCCAATATTTTGTCGTCGGCCGCGTGTCCAAAGAGCAAGCCGCCGACTACGCGAAGCGCAAGGGCGTGGACCTTGTGCAGGCGGAGCGTTGGCTGGCTTCAAACCTGGACTACGATCCGGAGTGATTTTTTCTGTGATGAACAGGTAGTGGTACACAGGCCAGAGCCGATGCTTTGTAGAGCCGGAAACCTATGTTGACCGTCAACCCATCATGACAACAGCCTCGTCATAGCGTCCTTGTGGGAGCGACGTGAGTCGCGACCGGAAACATCAACGTCGCGACTCACGTCGCTCCCACAAGGAAGTCATCCCTGTCGGTGTAGAGGTGAGCTTGCTCGGCTGATTTGTCTCCGAAGCCCGTGCCGGCAGATCAGCGGAGCAAGCTACGCTCTACGTCAAACATGGGATCCATTGCGCTAGACCTGACAAGTGCCCCGGTCAGCGGTGTGGCGTAGGTGCCGCCAAGCCGGAGGCCAAGAGCCGTTGGTATCGATGGCTGCGGCATCGGAGGCGATGGCGATGAAAGCCGTATGACGCTCATCGCGAACGCGCGTTGCGGCAGCGCGTAAGATGGCGGCCATCGAAACGCCGCGTTTCTCGACCACATCCGTGCCAATCGAACGTCATCCCGGAATGGAACCCCTCGCCCTCTTCGCCGACCACAACCATGCCGCCTTCGCTCATGCGTGCGTCGCGTTCGCGTTGGATGGCCTCAATGGCTGGCACTTAACCCCGGCGAATGCATGACAGCCAAAGAACCGCTTTGAAGACCGACAATCCACCGCCATTGGCTGGATCCGTGGCCGGCACCGCGCCGATACCCATGGTTCGGCTGGCCAGCTTCTATCTCGCCTACTACGCGGTGCTGGGTGCCTTTACGCCCTACTGGAGCCTGTATCTGCAGTCGCGCGGCATGACGGTCGCGGCCATCAGCGTACTCATGAGCCTGTGGTACGCCACCCGCATTCTCGCACCCAGTATCTGGACCACGCTGGCGGCCCGCTCGCCAACGCCGATCCGCTGGCTACGCGGCGGCTGCGTGCTGTCCGTGGCCTGCTTCTCCGCTTTCCTGCTGCGGCTGGATTTCACCGGTCTGTTCATCGTGATGTGCGTGTTCTGCTTCGCTTACAACGCGGTCATGCCGCAGTTCGAGGCGATCACCATGTCGCACTTGGACAAGCGCAGTGATCGCTACGGGCATATCCGCGTTTGGGGCTCCATCGGTTTCATCACTGTGGTGGCGCTGTACGGTTGGCTGATCGAACGCCTGGGCGTGGCATGGCTGCCATGGCTGATGCTGCCGTTGTTGGCGGGCTTGCTGGTCTCTTCCTACAGCAACCGCTACGCCCATCAGCCGGAAGAAGCCCATCATGAAGGCCAGGAAGGCTTTCGTGCGCGGCTCAAGCGGCCGCCGGTCATCGCCTTCTTCGCCGCCGCATTCCTGGCGCAGATTTCTTTCGGTCCCTACTACACGTTCTTCTCTATCTACTTGGCCGAACATGGCTATTCGGCATCCACGCTGGGCCTATTCTGGTCGGTAGGCGTACTGGCGGAAATCGGCGTGTTCTTTTTATCGAGCCGAATCTTCCTGCGCTGGGATGCTGGCAAGGTAATGGCGATCGCCATGCTCAGCGCAGCACTGCGCTGGTGGATCACCGGGCTGTGGCCCGATAGCGTGCCGGTGATGCTGCTGGCGCAGCTGACGCACGCTTTGAACTTCGGTGCATTCTTCGCTTCCGCCATGCAGTTGCTGGTGCGCTTCTTTCCTGGGCGGATGAATGGACACGGACAGGGTGTTTTCTATGGCCTTTCCGGCGTAGGCGGTGTGGCCGGCGCGCTCATCGCCGGCCAGCTATGGCGCCTGGGCGGCAATGCCGCCTTTCTTGTCGCCGGCGGATTCGCTTTGGTGGGAGGCGTCATTGCGTGGTACTGGCTGGTGCGGCGCCATCAGGCTGCGATCCATTCTGTGCGAGTTGATTGAAACGATTTGCGTTGTGGAGCCGATATCCTATGTTGGACTGTCGATCCGTCATGGCGGCGGCATAGCATCCTTGTGGGAGCGACGTAAATCACGACCGGAAACATCAACGTCGCGACTTACGTCGCTCCCACAAGAAAACTTCGCTTTTATAGAACCGACTTGCCACGGCTGCTCTTTGATCCGCTCGTGTCCGGCAAAAAGCAGCGGAGCTCCAAATGTAGATTAAAAGTATCCGCTCTACGAATAGCGTGCGCTGTGCGCATGAGTCGCGCTTCGATGGTTCTCGTGCGCACAGCGCACGCTACGTCAAACTCATTTCTTTCGAACAAGTGAGCCATCGATAGATGGCGGATGCCGCAACAGGAACGCACAGATGACGTGGGCTGAGGCTTCTGCTGCGATTTGAAAAACGAAATGCGGTGCATCCACGTACACGCGTTGCGTGTTGGCGTACATTTTGGCAATCCAATCACCGGCATGGCGGGAAATCAGCCGGTCCCGGGTGGCGGTCAGGTAAAGCAACGGAACATCCAGAGTGGCGAGCTCCGCACTCACATCGCAGCGTAGTGCCGCCAGTGCCCTTGCTTTCAACGTAGTGAGCGGCATGTCGGCTAGAGTGTCCTGTAGTTGCTTGGCCAAGCCACCATCACGATCATTAGCCATCAGCAGATGCTCAAGCAGAAAGCGTGGCGGCCGTAATGGCGGCAAATAATCAATTAAAGTCGCCAAGTTTCTGCCACCGCTCACAGGTGTGCGAGCGAATGAGGCTGCTAGCACAACAGCCTCGAGGCCCGGCGGTCGCCGCGCTGCCAGCAAGATCGCTAACGGTCCAGCAAATGATTCGGCGACCAGCACGAAGGGTCCGTCTTGCGGCAGACGCGGCATTAGCTTTCTCGCTAGATCAGCGTAGCAGCCGTCATGGATGTCATACGTCAGTACCGACGTCTCAAAGTTGCGCTGGAGTTCTGACTCAAGGCGGCGGTAAAGCACTCCCGTGCCATCAAGACCCGGCAACAGGCAAATGTTCGCCCTGCCGGACCTCATGGGTCACCAGACCAGATCGTCAGGCACTTGGTACTGGGGATCGGAATACGGATCGTCTTCGGCAGGTGCGTTCGGGTCGACCTTCAATGCAACGCTGGGTGCGAATACGGCTTCGGCCTCGGCCAGTATTGCGGCAGTCACTAATAGATAGCGTCCGTTTTGCTGTACCAGGCCTAGTTCGCCGGCATTGAGCGCCTTCAACTGTGCTTCGTTGACGTAGACGCGCTTGATCTTTCCGCCGTAGGGAAAGTGGCGTGCGATCTCGGCTTCCGGATCGTTCAGCGCCTTGTCCTTCAGCAGCACATCCAGCTTCGCTTTGGCCTCGCGGCGCTTGCGCGCTTCTTCCTGCTTCAGGCGTTCGGCTTCGATGCGCTCGTCCTTTTCCCTCTGCGCACGGATGGCGTACGCCTTGGCCAGGTCGATCTCCTCGCGGGTGCGCGCGGGCTTGCTGCTGCCCGACTTTTGCGAGTGATGCCGTTTACCCGCACCACCGTCATTGCCGGGCTTGCGTGAGTCGGGCCGTTGATCGGACCTGGCTTGCCGATTCTGCTCCGGCCGACGATCGGCGGCGCGATCGGGCTTGCGCTCCGACTTTTGCTCCGGCTTTCGATCAGAATTGCGTTCGGGCTTGGGAACGGGCTTGAAGCCCAGACCGAGAAGTTGGTCGCGTAGAGAATCGCTCATTGCTTGCTTTCGTAAAGTGGAACCGGCGCGCGCGTTTCGGCGCGCCTCCAGCGTATCAATAATGCGGCGGCGGTGGTTCGTCTACCGGATCGGCGTACAGCTCAGTGCGGACCTTGCGGAGGTCAGACAACATATGCCGCAGCAGTTCGGCGGTACGGCTGCCCTCTGCGCGCGCGTCGGCCAAGGCTTCGCTCAGCTCGGCCAACGCATGCTCCTGAAAAGCCAATCGCGTTTCCAGTTCCACGAGGCGCTGCTCCAGCACGCTATCCAGTGGCGCGCTGTTCGACGTCACGCTGTTCGCTGGGTGGTCACCCTGCATGGACGGAGCGCCCTCGGCCAATGCCGTAGTAAGCCACGCCTGCCGCCTCTACTTCGGCGGGTTCGTAAAGGTTGCGACCATCGAAGATCACCGCATCCTTCAATGTGGTCTGCAGGCGGCCGAAGTCGGGGCTGCGGAATTGCTTCCATTCGGTCACCACCACCAGCGCGTCGGCATCCTGCAATGCGGAGGCTTCCGAGTCGCACAGTACCAAGTCGTCGCGCTCACCAAAGATGCGTTGCGCTTCGTGCATCGCTTCAGGATCGTATGCACGCACCTTGGCGCCGGCTTCCCACAACTCCTTCAGCAGGCGGCGGCTGGATGCTTCGCGCATGTCGTCGGTATTGGGTTTGAAAGCAAGGCCCCACACCGCGAACGTCTTGCCGCGCACGCCTTCGTCTTCGCCGCGGTCGTAGTGGCGTTGGATCAGCTCGAACAAATGTCCTTTCTGCACATCGTTGACCGCTTCCACCGCGTCCAGCAGGACCGCCTGGTATCCGTGCTGCTGGGCGGTGCGGGCCAGGGCCTGCACGTCCTTGGGAAAGCACGAACCGCCGTAACCGGCACCGGGATAGATGAAATGCCAGCCGATGCGCGGGTCGGAGCCGATGCCCTGGCGTACGTGTTCGATGTCGGCGCCGACACGTTCGGCGATATTGGCGATTTCGTTCATGAAACTGATCTTGGTCGCCAACATGGCATTGGCGGCGTACTTGGTCAGTTCGGCCGAACGTACATCCATCGCCACGATGCGCTCGTGGTTGCGGTTGAACGGCGCATACAAGCGCTTGAGTTTTTCGACCGCGGCAGCATCGCGGGCGCCGATAACGATACGGTCGGGGCGCATGCAGTCGTTGACCGCATTACCCTCTTTCAGGAACTCGGGATTGGATACCACCTGGAACGCCACATCGACGCTCCGCGCCTTGAGCTCCGCAGCAATGGCCGCTTCCACCTTGTCGGCGGTACCGACCGGCACGGTGGATTTGTTCACCACCACGGCCGGCCGTTGGATGTGCTGGCCGATGGTGCGGGCGACCGCCAGCACGTATTTCAGATCCGCGCTGCCGTCCTCGTCCGGCGGCGTACCGACGGCGATGAAAACCACTTCGCCATGCCCGATCGCCTGCGCTGCGTCGGTAGTGAAACGCAGACGGCCGGCCGCATGGTTGCTGACCACCATGGGCTTCAGACCTGGTTCGTAGATCGGGATCACACCACGATTCAGACCGTCGACTTTGGCCGCGTCGATATCTACACAAATGACCTCATGGCCCACTTCCGCCAGGCAGGTGCCTGTGACTAAACCGACATAACCTGTGCCAAAGATCGTTACCCGCATCGTGCGCTCCTATGGTGATTGAATTACTGCAATATGCCCATGAGTTCGACATCGAACGTCAGCGTGGCGTCGGGACCGATCACGCCGCCAGGCGCGCCATTCGAGCCATATCCCAGCTCCGAAGGAATCCAGAACCGGTATTTGGCGCCCACGGGCATCAACGAAACACCTTCGGTCCAACCCGGAATGACCTGGTTCAAACCAAACTCGGCAGGCTGTCCGCGGTCGTAGGAACTGTCGAACTTGGTGCCGTTCAACAAGGTGCCCACGTAGTTGACGCGAACACGGCTGTTGGGCATGGGGCGATCGCCGTTGCCTTCGCGCAGCACCATGTACTGCAGGCCGGACGGCGTGGTAATCACACCCTTCTTGGTCTTGTTTTCAGCGAGGAACTTGACGCCTTCGTCGCGGTTGCGCTGACCGGCTGCGCCCTGGCGCTTGGTCAGGTAAGCCTGCATTTCTGCTTTCGCCTGCTCGGCCGTCAGCAACGGCGTCCCGCCAGAGGTCGCGGTACGTAGTGCCTGCGCCAGCACGGCGGTATCGATCTCATCCTTGAAAGGCATCAAGGACTGGCCGACCACATAGGTACCCAGGAACAGACCGACCTTGCTCTTGTCCACCGCAGGCGGCTTGCTGCCCGGCGCCATGCCGGGAACCTGCGCGCCTTCGGCGGCGGCCAGATTCATGCGCAGCGCCTGATCGGTTGCTTGCGCTTCGGCTTCGCTGATCAACGGCGGCTTGCCTTGGAAGGTGTTGTTGAGTGCACGCTCAAACGCGGCGACGTCCAGGAAAGGACCGACCGGCTGCAACGAAGTACCCACATCCACGCCGATCGCGTAGCTCACTTTGTCCCGCTCTGTCGTGAGCGTCGTCTTTTCCTGTGCTGACAAGTTGCCTCCCAATACTGAAACCGTGATTGCCACTAACGCGGCAGCGCCGCGAACCGACCGCTTCATCCTTTGCTCCTCAAAGAAAAACCACCGTCACCGACGGCATGAAGCGTTATTGTCGCACGCGATGCTTCCCATGCGGTCCAGGTCATTTGGCCGGCTTTGTGCGCTTGAGCTCGCTTTCGATGGCAGCGAGCAGCGCAGGATCATCAGGCTTGACCTTGCTGGAGAAATTGGCAACGACGCGGCCGTCGCGGGAGATCAGATATTTATGGAAATTCCACCCCGGCGACACGCCCGTCGCCTCGGTCAGCGAACGGTACAACGGCGTTGTCTGCTCACCCTTCACACGTACCTTTTCGAACATCGGAAACTGCACCCCGTAGGTCAGCGTGCAGAACTCCTTGATCTCTTCTTCACTGCCCGGCTCCTGGCCTTTGAAGTCGTTCGAAGGAAAGCCCAATACCGAGAAGCCTTTGCCGGCGTATTGGCGCTGCAGGGCTTCGAGTCCTTCGTACTGGGGTGTGAACCCGCATTTGCTGGCCGTATTGACGACCAGCAGCACCTGCCCGCCATAGCTTTCCTTCAGGTTCACGGGGGCCTTTCCGGCCAAAGGACGGTAGCTGACGTCCAGTATTCCCGCTGCCAACGCGGTTGCCGCGATGGCGGAAACGACAAACAAACCAAATACTTTCAATAAGTTGGAACGCATAAGGAGATTCCAGACGGGAGTTGAACCAAGTATGCCTTTAGTTGGGTGACAAAACCTGCCGCCAAGCTTGACGGGCTGTGTTTAGGTGTTATAGTTACATACAACACCACTCACCCAGTAAAGGGGGGTACGCGATGAACCGGAAACACTCCAACACGCTGTCCAGCCTGACCGCCGGCGGCACACTACTGCTGGTCGGTCTGCTGTCCAGCGGCTCCAGTGCCCGTCTGCCCACGGTTCTCAACGCTGCCCCCTTGGCAGAGGCCATTGAAGCCGAGACGCTGAAGGCTGCCGAAGAGGCCGCCGGCAAGCGCCCGCATAAGCGCCGCTCGCGCGCTTCGCTGTCGATGCCCTACTTCTCCTTTGCGCAGTCGCTGCGCCCCCGGGGCTGAACCATGACTTCCATCCAGTGGAGCGATGGCGCTCCGATCTACCGCCAGCTGAAGGATCGCGTTATCGCGATGATGCTGGACGGATTGTTGAAGCCGGGTGATGCCCTGCCCTCGGTGCGCCAGGTGGCGGCCGAATATCAGTTGAATCCCATCACCGTCTCGCGCGCATACCAGGAGCTGGCCGACGAGGCCCTGGTCGAGAAGCGCAGAGGCCTGGGCATGTTCGTCACCGAAGAGGCGTCCAAGAAACTCCTCCGCAGCGAGCGCGAGCGCTTCCTGCACGACGAATGGCCGGCCGTGGCCGAGCGCATCGAGCGCCTGGGCCTGTCAATGGAAGAATTGCTGCAATCCAAGGGGAACAAATGATGAGCGCTGCAGTTTCTGACGGAATGATTTCCGAAACCGTGGTTTCCGGCCACGGCCTGCGCAAGGCTTACAGAAGTAAGCTTGCGCTCAATGACACCAGTTTCGATATCGAAGCCGGCAAGATCATCGGCCTGATCGGCCCCAACGGGGCCGGCAAGACCACGGCGTTGAAGGCCATCCTGGGGCTGATTCCTTTCGAGGGCCAGCTGAAGGTGCTGGGCCTGGACCCGCGCAAGGACCGCGACGAGCTGATGAACGATGTCTGCTTCATCGCCGATGTGGCGGTACTGCCGCGCTGGATGCGGGTGAAGGAGGCCATCGATTTCGTGGCCGGCGTGCACCCGCGGTTCGATCGCGCCAAATGCGAACGATTCATCGCCAATACCCAGCTCAAGCCCAATCTGCGCGTGCGCGAAATGTCCAAAGGCATGATCGTGCAACTGCACCTGGCGCTGGTGATGGCCATCGACGCCAAACTGCTGGTGCTGGACGAGCCCACCCTGGGCCTGGACATCCTGTATCGCAAGCAGTTCTACCAGCGCTTGCTGGAAGACTACTTCGACGAACAGAAAACCATCATCGTCACCACCCACCAGGTGGAAGAGATCGAGCACATCCTGACCGACGTGATGTTCATCCGCGATGGCCAGATCGTGCTGACTTCGCCAATGGAAGAAGTGGCCGAGCGTTATACCGAAGTGCTTACGTCGACTGACAAAGCCGGCGAGGCCCGGGCGTTGAAGCCCATCGACGAACGCGCCCTGCCCTTCGGCAAGACCGTGCTGCTGTTCGATGGCGTACCGAAGGAACAACTCGCAGTCTTGGGAGAAATCCGCACTCCGGGCCTGGCCGACCTGTTCGTGGCCATCATGAAAGGAACCTACGCATGAACGCCGTCGCTACTCACAAAGTCAGTACGTTCAAGTGGCTGTTGAAACGCGAATTCTGGGAGAACCGCGGCGGGTTCCTGTGGGCACCCCTGATCACCGGCGCCATTTTCTCGTTCCTGTATCTGCTGATGGCGATCATCGGCAGTATCGCCGGACGCAAGTCCATGGGCGATAACGGGTTTGTCATCAACGGAACCTCCGAGGAAGTGGCCAAGACCGTAGGCGCATTCGGTGACGGCGTGCTGCTGGCGGGCGTGCTGTTGGCCTGCGTGGTGCTGGCGTTCGTGGTGTTTTTCTACGCGTTGGGATCGCTTTACGATGACCGCCGCGACCGCAGCGTACTGTTCTGGAAATCGCTGCCGGTATCCGATGCCAAGATGGTGCTGTCCAAGACGCTGTGGGCGCTGGTGCTGGCACCTATCGCCGCCGTGGCTATCGGTATCGCCATCGGACTGGTGCTATGGATCATCTCCGCGCTCACCTTGACGGTGAATGGCCTGGGAGCCGGTACCGCGGTATTCACCGATTCGCATCCCATGCGCATCATCGGCGGCGTACTGAGCTCCCTGCCCGTCTACGTGATGTGGGCATTGCCGACGATCGGCTGGCTGATGCTGTGCTCGGCATGGGCACGTAGCAAGCCATTCCTGTGGGCCGTTCTGCTTCCGGTACTGAGTAGTGTGATCGCCAGCATGTCGTCGATACTGCCAGGCTTCGACGTACGCCACGATCTGGTCTGGTACACGCTGGTCTACCGTGGCTTGCTGAGCGTGGTGCCGGGTGCTTGGTACCCCAGGATCCAACAGGGCCAGACCGATTCGAACGTCGATATCGAAACGCCCGACCAACTGGCCAATGCCATCGACCTCACCACCAGTTGGCAAGCATTCGCGACGGTGGATCTGTGGATCGGTGTGGTATTCGGTGTGGCCTGCCTGGCCGGTGCCATCTATCTGCGCCGCTGGCGCGAACTGGCGGACTGACCGTATGGCGAAGCCGATCCGTTCGGGCCGGCTTCGCCCACAAAGCGCGCTGCTGATCAACGCGTCATAAGAACTGGAGCTATCAAATGCGCAAACCGATCCTGGCCCTACTGCTATTGCTACCCGCCATTGCTTTCGCCAATGAACCGCAATGCAAGCATTCGCAACCACGCAATCTTTCGTTGGACCTGGCCGGCGTCAAGGCGGTCGTGTTCGAACTCGCGCAGCATGACTTGAAATTGGAAGCCAGTCCGGGCGCCAAGGGCGATATCCAAGGCACGGCGTGCGTTTCTCACGAAAAGAACCTGTCACAGCTGCAACTGACACAGCAGCGGATCGGTGACAAGCTGATCGTTCGCGCGCATCGTGAAGGCCAATCCATCGGGCTTTTCTTCGGCGACAACTACGCGTATCTGAAACTGAAAGCGACCTTGCCGGACAACATTCCGCTGCAGTTGAAGGTCGGTTCCGGCGACGCGGATGTTTCCGGCGTGCCGGTACTCAGCGCAGATGTCGGCTCCGGCGACGTCGTTGCCAGACGCGTTCGTGGCTTGGCGGCTGCTTCTGTCGGTTCCGGCGATATCGAGTTGGACGATGTCGGTTCACTGCACATCATCTCCATTGGTTCCGGCGACGTCGCGGCCAAACGTGTGCGTGGCGACGTCAAGGTCGGCAGCATCGGTTCTGGCGATTTCGACCTGGATGGCGCCCGCGGCCCAGTGGAGATCGGTTCCGTTGGCTCGGGCGATGCCGAAGTCCGCGATGTCGACGGTGATGTGGAAGTGGGGTCGATAGGTTCTGGCGACGTCAGCGTGCGCGACATCCGCGGCAAGCTGACGCTGCGCTCAAAGGGCAGCGGCTCCATCCATCATTCCGGCGTCACTGGCCAGACCGATCTGCCCAAAGACCGTTGAAGCCATTTTCCGGGGGAAATCCATGAGACATCGTTATACCGTCCTTGCCTCGCTTGCATTGATCGCAATGCTACTGGGTGGCTGCCAGCCTACCACCACAGTCAATACCGACGATGGCCAGACCCTCAATATCGTGGGCAAGACGCTGACCATTAGGACCAATGGACTCCCCAAGGCTGAGATCACCGCGGACGGCGATTTCAGCATCGGCGGCGAGCCGGTGCAGGTCACCGATGTGCAGCGTGCGCTGCTGGCCACCTATTACAAGGAACTCAATGGCATCGGTACGGCCGGTTTTGCCACTGGCAAGGAGGGAGCTGCGCTGGCCGGCAAGGCGGTCGGCACGGCAATCAAGGGCGTACTGACCGGCACCCCGGAGAACATCGAGCCCCAGGTGGAGGCCGCCGCCAGGAAAGTAGAAGCCGAGGCGATGAAGATCTGCGACCGTTTGGGTGGACTACATGCCGCCCAGCAAGCGCTGGTCGCGCAATTGCCGGCGTTCGCTCCTTATGGCGGTTTGACGCTGGATGACGTGGCCGATTGCCGTAAGTAAATCGACAGTGCGGTGTCGCTTTGATCGGCGGCATCGTTTGTCGGCGATGATAATCAGAGTCCCATTGGGTGCAAATGGTGAGTTCGCCATGGCCAGCCATTCGGCTGGCACGTCGCTGGGTCCCGGCCTGCGCCGGGATGACGGATCTGAGTAAAAGGTGGGGTAAACGCCCCAAGCACCTGGTCGATGCGTTGCACTACCGCGCAATAAACGTTACCCACCACCCCCGCCCGCCTTGCCATGAATACCACCCCTGGCCAACAGCGCCGGGTCCAGCAGTTCCTTCAGTGTCTTCTCCGGCAGACCGGTGACTTCCCGCGCAACGTCCAGCACGGCGCGATTTTCCTTGTAGGCCTGCTTGGCGATCGCCGCGCCCTTCTCATACCCGATCACCGGGTTGAGCGCGGTGACCAGGATGGGATTTCGCTCAAGCGCTTCCTGGATGCGGTCCTGTCGCACTTTCAAACCGGCAATGGACGAATCGGCCAGCAGGCGAGAGACATTGGATAGCAGTTGGATGGACTCCAGCAGATTGGCGGCAATCAGCGGCAGCGCGACATTCAACTGAAAGTTGCCGGTTTGACCGGCGATGGTGATCGCCGTGTGATGGCCCATCACCTGCGCACACACCATCACGGTGGCTTCCGGAATCACCGGATTGACCTTGCCCGGCATGATGGAACTGCCCGGCTGCAACGCAGGCAGTTCGATCTCGCCCAGACCCGCCAACGGTCCCGAATTCATCCAGCGCAGATCGTTCGCGATCTTGGTCAGCGCAACCGCCAGGGCGCTCAGCTGACCGGAAAGCTCCACCGCATCATCCTGCGCGGCCAGTCCTTCGAACTTGTTGGCGGCGGTTTCAAAGCGTGTTTTGGTGAGCACCGACAGCGCTTTGGCGGTCTTGGCGCCAAAGCGTGGATCGGCATTGATACCGGTGCCGATGGCCGTGCCACCCAACGGCAATCGGCGCAGTCGCTTCAGACTGTCTTCCAGCCGATCTTCGGCGGAACTCAATTGCGCCGACCACGCCGAGAACTCCTGCCCGAAGGTCAGCGGCATCGCATCCATCAGATGCGTGCGGCCGGTCTTCACGACTTTGGCCAATGCCTTGCCGCGCCGGTCAATGGTCTTGCGCAGGTGCCGAAGCGCCGGCAGCAGGTCCTCGACCACCGCCAACTGCGCCGACACCCGGATCGCCGTGGGCACGACATCGTTGGAGCTCTGCCCCAGGTTGACGTGATCGTTGGGATGCACGCCGTTGCCGCGTTTGCCACCGCCTTTGCCGGCGCGTGACGCCAGCGTGGCAATCACCTCGTTGGCATTCATGTTCGACGAGGTGCCCGACCCGGTCTGGTAGATGTCGATAGGGAAATGAAGGTCGTGCCGACCTTCGGCCACCTCCAGCGCTGCGGTCTGTACTGCTTTGGCGACACCTTTCGGAAGCAGACCCAGATCGGCATTGACCTCGGCCGCCGCCGCCTTGATCAGGCCTAATGCCCGGATGAAACCGCGCGGCATAGGCCGGCCGGATATGGGGAAGTTCTGCACCGCGCGCTGGGTCTGCGCACCCCATAAAGCGTCGCGGGGCACGCGCAATTCGCCCATGCTGTCATGCTCTGTACGGGTATGCTCTAGACGGGTTTCTTCTGTAGGGGCTTTGCTCATCACCGTCTCCGTGGGAAGCGATTACGGCTGGCTCCGACACGGAGCTGGCTGAGAAGGACAGGATACGCCCGGGCGCCCTATCGGCGTCTCGCGGTAAACTAGAACGCTCTTTTTCAGCTCGACGCCCCTGCCATGTCGGATTCCGCCCTGCTCGCCCTGTCTCCGCTCGATGGCCGCTATGCCGGCAAGGTCGACGCGCTGCGCCCTATCTTCTCCGAATACGGATTGATCAAGGCGCGGATAAAAGTAGAGGTAGAGTGGCTGCTGGCGTTGGCCGCCGAACCCGGCATCGCCGAACTTTCTCCATTCTCCGGCGATGCCGCAGCACGGCTGCGTCAGCTGGCTGAAGGCTTCTCGGTGGCCCATGCCGCCCGCGTCAAGGAAATCGAACGCACCACCAATCACGATGTCAAAGCCGTCGAATACTTCATCAAGGAACAGCTGAAGGATGACGCGGAGCTGGCACCGGCGCTGGAGTTTGTCCACTTCGCCTGCACCAGCGAGGACATCAATAATCTGAGCTATGGGTTGATGCTGGAACAGGCACGCCGCGAGGTACTGCTGCCGGCGCTGGACGGCGTGACCGCCACGCTGCGGCAACTGGCGCACGCCCAAGCCGCGCAGCCAATGTTGTCGCGCACGCATGGGCAAACTGCTTCGCCAACCACGCTGGGCAAGGAAATCGCCAATGTCGTGGCACGCCTGGAGCGCCAGCGCCGGCAGATCGCGGCGGTGGAACTGACCGGCAAGATCAATGGTGCGGTCGGCAACTACAACGCCCACGTCGTCAGCTACCCGGATGTGGACTGGCCGGCGTTCTCCCAGCGTTTCGTCGAAAGCCTGGGGCTGGTCTTCAACCCCTACACCACTCAGATCGAGCCGCACGACAATGTCGCCGAGATCGGCGATGCCGCACGCCGCGCCAACATCATCCTGATCGATCTGGCGCGCGATATCTGGGGCTATATCTCGCTGGGCTATTTCAAGCAGCGGCTGAAGGAAGGCGAAGTCGGTTCCTCGACCATGCCGCACAAGGTCAACCCGATCGATTTCGAAAACGCAGAAGGCAATTTCGGCTTGGCCAATGCGCTGTTCGAACATTTCAGCGCCAAACTGCCGATCAGTCGCTGGCAGCGCGACCTGACCGATTCGACCGTGCTGCGCGCCATCGGGACTGCATTCGGGCATACCCAGGTCGCATTGGATTCGTTGAACAAAGGTCTCGGCAAACTGACGGTCGCGCCGGAGCGGCTCAATGCTGACCTGGATGCTGCCTGGGAAGTGCTCGCGGAAGCCGTGCAAACGGTAATGCGCCGTCATGGTCTGCCGAATCCCTACGAACAGCTCAAGGCCCTGACCCGCGGCCAGGGCATCACAGCCGATTCAATGCGTGCCTTCATAGAATCGCTGGAGCTGCCGGCCGATGCCCAGCAGCGGCTGCGCGATTTAACCCCGGGTGGTTATATCGGTCTGGCGGAAAAGCTGGCGAGGGAAATTTAAGACCATCCTGTCGGTCAAACAGCGGATCACAAACGAAAACCCAGCAAGAGCAAAATACAACGAGAGCCTACGGCCACCATGCATCTGCTGATCAACATCGACGTACCGGATCTGCCTGCCGCCGAGTCTCTGTACCGCGAGGCCTTCGGGCTCAATGTCGGTCGTCGCTTCGGTGGAGACATGCTGGAACTGCTCGGCGCACAGGCGCCGATCTATCTGCTGCGGAAAGCGCCTGGCAGTATCGGCGCGGCATCATCGGCACGCGACTATCAGCGTCATTGGACGCCACTGCATCTGGATGTGGTGGTGGACCATTTGGAATCCGCTTTGGCCACCGCACTCACCGCCGGCATGGTGCAGGAAAGCGACATCCGCGAAGCCACCTGGGGCCGCATCGTAACCCTGGCCGATCCGTTCGGCCACGGCTGGTGCCTGGTTCAGTTCGTCGGCCGCGGCTACGACGAAATATCGACATAAATGAAGTCTCGACATGAAGGAAGATCTCTTGCGATTCCAAACACTCACGCTCTGCGCCTTGCTGCCCCTATCCACTGCGATTCTGGCGCAGCCGGCAGTTGAAAAGGCGCCGGCTGCCACGGCAGCACCCGCAACCGCCTGCGCCGCCGACGCAGGCTGGAACGATCCAGCCGTGCCGCGACACCTCCACGGCAACACCTGGTACGTCGGCACCTGCGGCATCAGCGCCCTGCTGGTGACGTCACCGCAAGGCCATATCCTTATCGACGGCGCCACCCCGCAAGCGGGCAAGCAGATCATCGCCAACATCCGCACGCTGGGCTTCAAGCCCGAAGACGTGCGTTACATCGTGTTTTCGCATGAGCATTTCGACCACGTCGGCGGCCTGGCCGAACTGCAACAAGCGACAGGCGCGCCGGTACTGGCGCGCAAACCCGCTGTCGCCACCATCAAGCGCGGCGCCGGCGATCGCAACGATCCGCAACTCCTCGTTCTTGAGCCCTTCGCCGCGGTCGCCAACGTGCAGCCCATCGCCGATGATGAAGTGGTCAAGGTCGGACCGCTTGCGCTGCAAGTTGTCCCGACGCCGGGCCACACACCCGGCGGTACCAGTTGGACGTGGCGCTCGTGCGAAAAAGACAATTGCCGGCAGATCGTCTATGCCGACAGCCTCACCGCGATTTCCGACGACGAATACCGCTACAGCGACGACACCGCGCATCCGGGCTACGTCGCCGCGTTCCGTCAGACACTGGCGCGCGTGGCCGACCTGCCCTGCGACATCCTGATCACCCCTCATCCGTCGGCCAGCCAGTTGTGGTCGCGGCTCGGCCCGGACGCAGACCAACCGCTGGTAAATGCCGAAGCCTGCAAGGTCTACAGCGAAACCGGCCGCAAACGTCTCGACGCAGGCCTGGCAGAGGAAGCCGCCGCTCCTGCCGCCAAGGCCAAGGCAGCGCCATGATCGAAATCGACGCCCGCAAGCATCTGCCGCTGGGCATGAAGCCAGCCGATTTTCTGCGCGACTACTGGCAGAAAAAGCCGCTGCTGATCCGCAACGCGTTTCCCGATTTTGTTTCGCCGATCGAACCCGAGGATCTGGCGGGCTTGGCCTGCGAAGAGTTCGCACTCTCGCGCTTGATCAACCATGATCGCCAGCGTGATGCCTGGACGGTGCGGAGCGGCCCGTTCGCGGAGGAAGAATTCCCCGGCATGCCCGACCATGACTGGACCTTGCTGGTGCAAGACGTGGATAAATGGGATGCGGATGTGGGCGCGCTATTGGGAGCGTTCGGTTTTTTGCCGCGCTGGCGGATGGATGACGTCATGATCAGCTTCGCCGCCACCGGTGGCTCGGTGGGCGCCCACGTCGATCAGTACGACGTCTTCCTGCTGCAGGCGAAGGGCCAGCGCCGCTGGCAGATCGATGCCCGCCCCAATCCACCCACCGAATTCCGTGATGACGTGGAGTTGAAGCTGCTCCGCGAATTCACCCCGAGCCATGATTGGGTCCTGGAACCGGGTGACATGCTGTACCTGCCGCCTGGCGTGCCACATCACGGCGTGGCGCTAAATCCCTGCCTGACTTTCTCGTTTGGCATGCGTGCGCCTTCTTCGGCCGAACTGATCAGCGACTACCTGGACAACCTGGTGGCCGATGCCGACGAATCACTGCGCTATCACGACGAAGATCTGACTCCGCCCAAGGACCCCAACGAAATCGACGCCGAGGCCATGGCGCGCGTGGTCCAGGCGCTAAATGCCTTGCGCATGGACGATCCGGACAAGCTGGGCGACTGGTTCGGCCGTTTCATCACCACCTATCGCGCCGCCGGCGAAGTGGCGCCGCCGGACACACTGCGTTCGCGCATCGAAGTGGAATGGGATCTTGAGCACGGCGCTGTGCTCCAGCGGCACCCGTTCTCGCGCATGGCCTGGCGGCGCCGCAAAGGCGGCGCCACGTTGTTCTGCAGCGGCCGGGAATTCCCGTTGCCCCTGAAGGATGCGCAAGCACTGGCCGCGAAAGAAGCCCTGGATACCGCGGTGTATGCCTCACTGTCGGAACGCGGCCGCGATGCGGCGTTCGAGCTACTGGCCCAAGGCCATTACCAACTGCTGATGGACGACGAAGGCTGATGAGCGCTGCCGGATTCCGCGTCGAGCACATCGACTACACGGCCGGATTGGATGATTTGCGCCACGTGCGCGAAACGGTGTTCGTAAAAGAACAACAGGTACCCATCGAAGAAGAGTGGGATGCGTTGGACCCACTGTGCCATCACGTGATCGCCCGAGACGATACTGGCCAACCCATTGGCACCGGCCGGTTGACGCCGGAGCGCAAGATCGGCCGCATGGCGGTGCTGCGCGACTGGCGCGGCCGCGGCGTTGGCGATGCCCTGCTGTCGGCATTGATTGATGCGGCCCGGCAACAGCAGTGGCCGGAGGTTTCGCTGCACGCGCAAGTCAGCGCGGAAGCGTTCTATTCGCGGCACGGATTTCTGCCTTATGGCGAGCGCTTCTGGGAAGCCGGCATCGAGCACCAGTCGATGCGGCGCCGGCTCGGCGGCGCCATGGCCATCGAGCATCAGCAAGCCGCCGTCGCCATCGCCATCGCGCTCATCTCTCAGGCCAGCCGCACAGTCCTTATCTATACGCGCGAACTAGACCCGGGGCTGTTCGATGCTCCTCGCGTGCTGGATGCGTTGCGTCGCTTCGCTACCCGCACGCGCGGCGGCGAGGTCCATATCCTGCTGCAGGATGCCGCCACGCCGCAGCACACCCTGGCACCGTTGATCGGCTTGGCGCAACGGCTGCCCAGCGTATTCGCCTTTCGCGAGGTACGGGATCCGGTGGACCGCGCGTATCCTTCCGCCTCCATCGTCAACGACCGCGGCGGCTACTACTTCCGCCCGCTGGGCCACCGTTTTGACGGCGAGGCCGAACTGGAGAATCCTGGGCGCGCCCGCCAGTTGCGCGAGGAATTCGGCCGCGTTTGGGAACGCTCACGGCATTGCACCGAATACCGCGCGCTCGGGCTCTGAGCCAAAGCGAGCGCATACCTCAGAACCGCACATCGTCACGCTCCTTGGGCCTGCTAGCGCACCATGATGGTTCGCCTGCGCCTTTAGTCCAATACGCTTGGGCGCTGGTCCCGGCATGCGGGTATAATTTCGGGCGTTTTCACCTGTCCGTGCGGGACCCTAAAAAGAATCCCGCCCGAATCAAGCACGCCCATGCAATTCCAAGCTATTCCAACCCCTCCCCATCGCACGCTATCGCCATTGTGGACAATCTCCTGAAGCAGTTTGCGCAATCCTCGCAACTCAATGGAGGCAATGCCTCCTATGTTGAAGACCTGTATGAGCAATACCTGGTCTCTCCCGATAGCGTTGGTCCCAAATGGAAAGCCTATTTCGATGGCTTCAAGGGCCGTGAAGCGGGCGATGTGCCCCATTCGGTCGTTATCCAGCAGATCGCCGAGGCCGCCAAGCAGGCAGCCAACAACGGGCATGTGGCCGCCGCGGGCGGCGACGAGCACGGGCGCAATGTCGGCCGGCTGATCACCGCCTACCGCTCGCGCGGCCATCTGAGCGCCAAACTGGACCCGCTGGGTCTGACCCCGCCGGCGGATCCACCGGACCTGGGGCTGCCTTTCCACAATCTGTCCGAGCGCGACCTGGACAGCGAGTTCAGCACCGGCGGACTGGCCGGCCAGCCGCGCATGAAGCTGCGCGACCTGCTGGCGCGACTCAAGGCGACCTATACCGGCTCCATCGGCGCCGAGTTCATGCACATCTCGCAGGCCGATCAGCGCCAGTGGCTGTACCAGCGGCTGGAAGCCGCCGGCGGCAACTACGGCCTGAGCGCGGAAGCCAAGCAGCGCACGCTGGAGCGGCTGACTGCCGCCGAAGGCCTGGAGCGCTACCTGCATACCAAGTACGTGGGCCAGAAGCGTTTCTCGGTGGAAGGCGGCGATTCGCTGATCCCGATGCTGGACGTCCTCATTCGCCGGGCAGGCGAAGGCCAGGTCAAGGACATCGTGGTCGGCATGGCTCACCGCGGCCGCCTCAACGTGCTGGTCAATACGCTGGGCAAGAGCCCGCGCAAGCTGTTCGACGAATTCGAAGGCAAGTTCGAACACGACAGCCTGGCCCATGCTGGCGACGTCAAATACCACATGGGTTTCTCGGCCGATATCGCCACTCCCGGCGGCCCGGTCCACCTGGCGCTGGCCTTCAATCCCTCGCACTTGGAAATCGTCGACCCGGTGGTCGTCGGCAGCGTGCGCTCCCGTCAGGAGCGTCGCGGCGATACCTCCCGCCAGGCCGTGTTGCCTATCATCATGCATGGCGACGCCGCGTTCGCGGGCCAGGGCGTCGTGATGGAACTGTTCCAGATGTCGCAGGCGCGCGGATTCGCCGTCGGCGGCACCGTGCACATCGTCATCAACAACCAGATCGGTTTCACCACCAGCGCTCGCGACGACGCCCGCTCCACGCTGTATTGCACCGACGTGGCCAAGATGATTGGCGCGCCCGTGCTGCACGTGAACGGCGACGACCCGGAAGCCGTGGTGTTCTGCGCCAACCTGGCCTACGACTTCCGCCAGCAGTTCAAGAAAGACGTGGTCATCGACCTGGTCTGCTACCGCCGCCACGGCCACAACGAGGCCGATGAGCCAGCAGCTACCCAGCCGCTGATGTACCAGGCCATCCGCAAGCATCCGACCACGCGTGAGCTGTACGCCACTCGGTTGGAAGCCGCGGGCGTGATTCCGGCGGACGGTGGCAAGGCGCTGGTGGATGAATACCGCGAGAAGTTGGACTCCGGCCAATACACGACTGAAGTAGCCAAGCAGAAATCCGACGAACTGGCGATCGACTGGTCCAAATATCTCACCGGCAAGGTCGCCGATCCGGTGGACACCAAGGTCAAGCGCAACTCGCTGGACCAGTTGGCCAAGATCATCACCACCATTCCGGCTGGCGTAACCCTGCATCCGCGCGTGGCGAAGATCTACGACGACCGCGTGAAGATGGCCGCCGGTGAATTGCCGGGCGACTGGGGCTTCGCGGAAAACCTGGCGTACGCCACATTACTGGCGGAAGGCCATGGCCTGCGACTGGTGGGCCAGGATGCGGGCCGCGGCACGTTCTTCCATCGCCACGCGATCCTGCACGACCAGAAGACAGACAGTTATTTCCTGCCGCTGCGCCAGTTGGTGGAAAACCCGGAAACCGCGACCATCATCGACTCGCTGCTCAGCGAGGAAGCGGTGATGGCGTTCGAGTATGGTTTTTCCACCACCGATCCCAACACGCTATGCATCTGGGAAGCGCAGTTCGGCGACTTCGCCAATGGCGCGCAGGTGGTGATCGACCAGTTCATCGCCGCCGGCGAAGCCAAGTGGGGCCGTATCAGCGGACTTACCCTGTTGCTGCCGCATGGCTACGAAGGCCAAGGGCCCGAACATAGTTCGGCGCGCCTGGAACGCTTCCTGCAGCTGTGCGCATTGGAAAACATGCTGGTTTGCGTACCCACCACGCCGGCCCAGGCTTTCCACATGCTGCGCCGGCAGATGCGCATGACCACGCGCAAGCCGCTGATAGTGATGACGCCCAAGTCGCTGCTGCGCCACAAGCTGGCCGTTTCGAGCCTGGACGAACTGGCCAACGGCGAATTCCAGCACTTGATTCCCGATGCCAGCGCGGACCCGAAGAAAGCCAAGCGGGTGGTGGTGTGCTCAGGCAAGGTCTATTACGACCTGGTTGAGGACCAGCAGAAACGCGGCCAGGACGATGTCGCCATCGTGCGCATCGAACAGCTTTATCCGTTCCCGCGCGAGATGCTGGCGGCCGAACTGAAGCGCTTCGCCAACGCCCGGGAAGTGGTGTGGTGCCAGGAAGAGCCGCAGAACCAGGGCGCGTGGTATCAGATCCGCCACCACCTCAACGCCTGCCTAGCGGACAAGCAAGTACTGCATTACGCCGGCCGTCCTCGCTCGCCCTCGCCTGCTGCCGGCCATTTCGCCGAACACGTCGAAGAACAGCTGAAGCTGGTCGCCGATGCGCTGATCAACAAGCTGGGCGGCGACAACGTCGCCGAGTAAACGCTTCACACCTCATCCGATCTTTACCCGATAACAACAAACACCAGGACGCCCTCTCCAATGGCCACCGAAGTCAAAGTTCCGGTTCTTCCCGAATCCGTTTCCGATGCCACCATCGCCAGCTGGCACAAAAAAGCCGGCGACGCGGTCAAGCGCGACGAGAATCTGGTCGACCTGGAAACCGACAAGGTCGTACTGGAAGTGCCCTCGCCCGTCGATGGGGTGCTGAAGGAAATCAAGTTCGAGGAAGGCGCCACCGTGACCAGCCAGCAGTTGCTGGCCATCATCGAAGAAGGTGCCACCGCGGCCGCCGCTCCTGCCGCCGAAGCGCCCAAGGCTGAAGCGCCCAAAGCCGAGGCGCCCAAAGCCGCTGAAGCTCCCAAGGCCGTGGCTTCCGCCGCTCCTGCGCCCGCTTCCAAAGGCGCGGCTGACGAACTGCCGCCGGGTGCGCGCTTCACTGCGGCGACTCAGGGTATCGATCCGTCGCAGGTGGAAGGCACCGGCCGCCGCGGCGCGGTGACCAAGGAAGACCTGGTCAACTACGCCAGCGGCAAGACCGCCGGTGTGTCCGGCGGCGCCCGTCCGGAAGAGCGCGTGCCGATGACCCGCATCCGTGCGCGCATCGCCGAACGCCTGATGCAATCCAAGAATTCCATCGCCATGCTCACCTCGTTCAACGAGGTCAACCTGGGCAAGGTCATGGCAATGCGCAAGGAACTGGGCGAATCCTTCGAGAAAGCCAACGGCATCAAGCTGGGTTTCATGAGCTTCTTCGCCAAGGCCGCCGCCAACGCGCTGCAACGCTATCCTGTGGTCAACGCTTCGGTCGACGGCAACGACATCATCTATCACGGCTACGCCGACATCTCCATTGCGGTATCCACTGAGAAAGGCCTGGTCACGCCGGTGCTGCGCAACGTCGAGCGCCAGAGCTTCGCCGACATCGAAAAAGGCATTGCCGAATACGCCAAGAAAGCGCGCGACGGCAAGCTGAGCCTGGAAGACCTGCAGGGCGGCACCTTCACCATTACCAACGGCGGTACCTTCGGCTCGCTGATGTCCACGCCTATCGTGAACCCGCCGCAGAGCGCCATCCTGGGCATGCACGCCATCAAGGAACGCCCCATTGTCGAGAATGGCCAGGTTGTCGCGGCACCGATGATGTACATCGCACTGTCCTACGACCACCGCATCATCGATGGCAAGGATGCAGTGCTGTTCCTGGTCGATATCAAGAACCAGCTGGAAAATCCGCACAGGATGCTTCTCGGCATGTAGTGCCGAAAAGCATCGGGAATCGGGAATAGAGAACCGGGAATGGGCACAAGCCATACCCTTCCCGCTTCTCCGCTTCCCACCATTCCCGATTTCCTATCTCCGATTCCCGTGAGCGAATGCTAATGAGCGAACAACAACAATTCGACGTCGTCGTCATCGGTGCCGGCCCCGCCGGCTATCACGCTGCCATTCGTGCCGCGCAGTTGGGGCTGAAGACGGCCTGCATCGATGCCGCGCTAGGCAAGGACGGCAAACCGGCGCTGGGCGGCACCTGCCTGCGCGTGGGCTGCGTGCCGTCGAAGGCGCTGCTGGACAGTTCGCGCCAGTTCTACAACCTGCAGCATCTATTCGGCGATCACGGCATCACCACCAAGGACGCCAAGATCGACGTCGGCACCATGATCGGCCGCAAGGACAAGATCGTGAAGCAGTTCACCGGCGGCATCGCAATGCTGTTCAAGGCCAACAAGGTCACGCCGTTCTACGGCTTTGGCCAGCTGCAGCCGGGCAACGTCGTCAAGGTCAAGCAACACGACGGTAGCGAAGTCGAACTCAGGGGCACCAACGTGGTGATTGCCGCGGGCTCGGATTCCATCGAACTGCCTTTCGCCAAGTTCGACAACGAATACATCGTCGACAACGTCGGCGCACTGGATTTCACCGCTGTGCCCAAGCGGCTGGCGGTGATCGGCGCAGGTGTCATCGGCCTTGAGCTGGGCAGCGTGTGGAAGCGCCTGGGCGCCGAGGTCACCATCCTGGAAGCCCTGCCCGACTTCCTGGCCGCCGCCGACGCCGAAGTGGCCAAGACCGCCGCCAAGGAGTTCAAGAAGCAAGGGCTGGACATCCGTCTGGGCGCCAAGGTCAGCAAGACCGAGATCAAAGGCAAGGGCAAGACCAAGGAAGTCGAGGTCACCTACAGTGACGCCGAAGGCGAGAAGACCATCGTGGTCGACAAGCTGCTGGTCGCCGTGGGCCGCAAGGCAGCAACCAAGGGCTTGCTGGCCGATGACACCGGCGTGAAAGTCAACGAACGCGGCCAGATCGAAGTGGACGAGCATTGCCACACCGGCGTAGATGGCGTGTGGGCGGTCGGCGACTGCGTGCGCGGTCCGATGCTGGCGCACAAGGGTTTCGAGGAAGGCATCGCGGTCGCCGAATTGATCGCTGGCCTGCCCGGTCACGTCAATCTCGACACCGTACCTTGGGTTATATACACCGAGCCGGAAATCGCCTGGGTCGGCAAGACCGAACAACAGCTCAAGGCCGAAGGTACGCCGTACAAGACGGGCAGCTTCCCGTTCGCCGCGGTGGCGCGTGCGGTCGCGATGGGCGAGCCGGCCGGCTTCGTCAAAGTCATCGCGCATGCAGAAACCGATCGCGTGCTGGGCTTGCACCTAGTCGGCGTGGGCGTGTCCGAATTGGTCCACGAAGGTGTGCTTGCGATGGAGTTCAATGGCTCCGCCGATGACCTGGCGCGCATCTGCCACGCGCATCCGACACTGTCCGAAGCCATCCACGATGCCGCTATGGCGGTAGATAAGCGCGCGATACATAAGACGAATTAAGGGCCGGGAATGGGGAAACGGGAATAGGAAAGCGGAAAGCGTTTCCTGCTCGTCCTCATCCGTCGCGCGAACGCCGGCACTAGTGCCGGCGTTTTCGTTTCTCGGCTTTGCTCTTTACTATTCTCCATTCCCGTTTCTCCATTCCCGGCCCCCATGAAATCCATCTGCGTCTACTGCGGCTCCAACGCCGGCAACAAGCCCGCCTACGCCGAACGAGCGATGGCCTTGGGCGATCGCATCGCGAAGGAAGGTCTGCAGTTGGTCTATGGCGGCGGCAATGTGGGATTGATGGGCATCGTAGCCGATGCCGTTCTGCAAGCTGGCGGCGAAGTGGTCGGCGTAATCCCGGAACAACTGGTCGGTTGGGAAGTCGCGCACCGCGGCCTGACTCGGCTGGACGTCGTGGCCAACATGCACGAACGCAAGATGCGCATGTTCGATCTGGCCGACGGCTTCGTTGCCCTGCCCGGCGGCTTCGGCACACTGGATGAAATGTTCGAAATGCTGACCTGGCGCCAGCTGGGCATCGGCAACAAGCCGTGCGCGTTCCTGGATGTGGAAGGTTTCTATACGCCGCTGATCGGCATGATCGACCGCATGGTAGAAGAGCGCTTTCTACATCCCGACCAGCGCAATGATCTATGGCACGGCGAAGATATCGGCGTGTTGATGCAGTGGATGAAGGACTACGAGCCTGCGCAGGCGTCCAAGTGGATTGATGAGAAACGGCGGAAGTCTTTGCGTTGATTTCTGTAGCGCTGCTCAGAGAGTTTCCCTGAGGGCGAAGTCTCTGGGTCCCGGCGTTCGCCGGGATGACGGCATTATTTATGTGTAGCTGGCCTGCAAGTAGGCGGCTTCTTTCATTCGGGCTAATGATGCACAAAAAAAAGCCTCGTCATCCCGGCGAACGCCGGGACCCAGCGGCTTTGATGCTTGATCCGTGATCGATACCACAGCAAGATAACTATCTAAAGAGGCAACTCGGCCGGAGCGCCATATGCAGGAACGGATTCCCTGCGTCTACATCCTCGCAAGTGGGCGCAACGGCACTCTATATATCGGAGTCACTTCAAACCTACCATCGCGCATCTGGCAGCACAGGAACGATCAAGTACCGGGCTTCACGCGGCGCTATCGCGTCCACACTTTGGTCTGGCACGAAGCACACGGCAGCATGGAGTCGGCGATAGCACGCGAGAAAGCGCTGAAGGAATGGAAGCGCGCGTGGAAGATCCAGATGATCGAAGACAGCAATCCCTACTGGCGTGACCTATATCAAGACATCCTGTAGCGCCTCCGCTAGCGGTCGCTCTTTTTTGGCAAAATCCAGATCAAAACGAACCATCGCTTTGCTTTTGCAGCCGCCAATGGCAAGAATTGAAAGCGCTGGGTCCCGGCATTCACCGGGACGACGGATAAATAAAATGACTGCGCTTAATTCCTTCACCGCTTTCCGCATCCACAACGACACCAATGGCTACCGCAGCGGCATCGAGTCGATTTCGCTGGACGACTTAAATGCCGGCGAAGTCGTCATCAAGACCGCGTACTCATCGGTCAACTTCAAGGATGCGCTGGCGGGTACCGGCCAGGGCAAGATCCTGCGCCATTTTCCATTGGTGGGTGGTATCGACGTCGCCGGGCATGTGGTCGCATCGACCGATCCAAAATTCCGAGAAGGCGATGCGGTGCTGGTGACCGGTTGCGGACTCAGTGAGACGCGCGACGGCGGTTACGCTGAATATGCGCGGCTGGAGGCCAAATGGGTCATTTCCCTGCCCGCTGGTCTCAGTTTGCGTGAAAGCATGATTCTGGGCACTGCCGGCTTCACCGCCGCGCTAGCGCTCTATCGGCTAAGAGACAATCGGCAGACGCCCGAACTGGGGCCGCTTGCGGTTACCGGGGCCACCGGTGGGGTGGGTTCGCTGGCCGTCGACATCTTCAGCCGGGCCGGATTCGAAGTGCACGCCATCAGCGGAAAACCGGAAAACAGCGACTACCTGAAGTCCATCGGCGCCAGCGAAGTGCTGGGACGTGACGTGCTGGCGACTGCCCGGCCGATGGAGTCTGTACGCTTCGGCGGTGGCCTGGACAACGTGGGCGGCCCCATGCTGACCAGTCTGCTGGCGCAGACTGCGCTCTATGGCAACGTCGCCACCGCCGGCCTTGCGGCCAGTCATGAACTGGACGCCACAGTCATGCCGTTCATCATCCGCGGGGTGTCGTTGGTCGGTATTGCCTCTGCCGGAACGGCCCGCGACATCCGGGACGACATCTGGCGGCATTTGGCCGACGACTGGAAACCGGTGCATTTGGACACCATTTGCACCCGGGAAATCGGTCTGAATGGGCTCCCGGAGGTCTTTAAAGCCATGCTGGCGGGCCATTCTTTCGGTCGGACGGTGGTCAAACTAGGATAAAAGCTGATTCCGTCACGCCAGTTCTACCTCCCCCCATTTCTGTTGTGTCAATCTCGCTCTACAATCGGCGCGGGGACAACTTGGGGAACTCCATGGCAAGAATTTTGATCGTCGACGATTCACCATCGCAACTGCTGGGCATCCAGCGCATCGTCGAGAAACTGGGGCATGAATCCCTGACCGCCGAGGACGGCGCCGCTGGCGTGGAAGTTGCCAAGCGTGAACTGCCCGACATGGTGTTGATGGACGTGGTCATGCCCAACCTCAATGGCTTCCAGGCAACGCGTACGCTCAGCCGGGAAGCCACCACGAAGCATATCCCGGTCATCCTGGTGACGACCAAGGACCAGGACACCGACCGCATGTGGGGACTGCGGCAAGGTGCCAAGGCCTATCTGACCAAGCCGTTCTCGGAAGACGAACTGGCGGAAGTCATCGAGCGTGTCTTCAACGCACGGGAATTGCCATCGCCTCCAGCGGCGTAGTTTTTCTTCATTAGCTGTTCGTCAAAAAAGAGCAGGCCCAGGCCTGCTCTTTTTTGTCCGTCCGCATGCGTGCCCTACCGTAGGAGCGCCGTCTCGGCGCGAGCTCTTCCTGTCAGTCGCGATAGAAGCGAGAAAAGCTCGCGCCGAGACGGCGCTCCTACGGAAGCTCGGGTATTCGATCTTCGCCGAAATTTAGGAAGCCTTTTCGCCGAATGCCTGGGCCAGATCGCGATACGCCTGGCGTTGATCTTCGCTGCTCGCCCGGGGCGCGGTGACTTCCAGTTCGATGATCTGATCGCCCGGCGGCGTGCCTGGCAATCCTCGGCCGCGCAGCCGCAGCTTGCGACCGGAATCCGAATCCGCGGGAATCTTCACGTCCACCGGTCCCCCCAAGGTGGGTACGCTCAGGGTCGCTCCCATTGCGGCCTGCCATGGCGTCACCGGCAGCACGAAGATGATGTTGCGTCCGTCCACCTCGAACTGCGGGTGCGCCGCATATTCGATCTCCAGCAGCAGACTGCCGCCGCTGGTGCCCTGCCCCGCCAGCCGGATCACTTGCCCGGGCTTGATGCCCTTCGGCACCTTGATATCCAACTGCTTGCCATTGACGTTCACGCGCACGCTGTCGCCGTCGTAAATCGTCTGCAACGGCACCGCCAGCTTGGCGTGCGAATCACGGGGTGCTTGCGGTCCGCGCGCCTGCGCACCATCGGCGCGCGCGCGCCGGCCGAACAGTCCTTCAAAGAAATCGCTGAATCCACCGTTGTTGCCGGGGCCGGCGCTGCCGAAGACTTCTTCGAAATCGAACCCTTGGCCGCCGTATCCGCCCTGGCCGAAGTCGGGCGGCGGACGGAATTCCTCGCCGGGACGGTAGCCGCGCGCGCGCAATTGATCGTAAGCGGCGCGTTTTTGCGGATCGCGCAGCGCTTCATACGCTTCGTTGACGGCTTTGAACTGTTCTTCGGCGCCGGTTTCCTTGCTGACATCAGGATGGTACTTGCGCGCCAGCCGCCGGTACGCCGTTTTGATCTCGGCGTCGCCTGCGGTGGGCTCGACGCCCAGGACTGCGTAGTAATCCTTGAATTGCATAAAACTCCACTGCTGATCGGTTTCGGGAAGACCGCCCGCAGCCTTCGCGAGAAAAGCCGCGGGGCGGACGCCATGAGCGATTCTAGGGCTTGTCGGCAATCCGCGCAGTTTATATGCGCCACCAACGCGGCAGAATGTAGCTCGGTATCCGCCGCTCCGGTACGCAGTTCAGCTCGCGCGGGGCCTCTCTGAAAAAACCCAGGAATCCTGTAGGAGCGCCGTCCCGGCGCGAGCTTTTGGCTTCTGCCGCGATCTGACGGGAAGAGCTCGCGGCGAGACGCCGCTCCTACAAGAAGAAGAACAGCGCTTACTGCACTTGAATACGCCGCGGCGTGGTTTCAGGCTTCTTGGGAATATCGATCTGCAATACGCCGTGCTTGCCAGTTGCGGTGATGCCATCCGGGTTGGCGCTATCCGGCAGCGCGAAGCGGCGGTAGAACGTGCCATGTGCGCGTTCCACCCGCGAATAGCGTCCGTTCTCGTCCTTCTCAGACTGGCGCGCGCCGCGCAACGTCAGGATGCCTTTGTCCATATGGATTTCAATGTCCTTCGGATCCACGCCGGGAATGTCGGCCAGGATCACGAAACGGTCGCCGTCTTCGCGGATGTCCACGCGCGGGGTCCACTGACTGGTGACGACGTTGGACTGATCGCCTTCATCATCCAGAAAACGGTCGAACACCTGCTTGATCTCGTCCTGCAATCCACGCGCGTTGGACCAGGGGTGGTACTGCACACTGCTCATATAAGGTTCTCCACTTGGGGGCGTACCGGTCCATCCGGGCGCCGATAGCCGGAAAATAAGTCTGTCCCCCCGCATTTCAAGCCCGTCACGCCGCAGCCGCCTGGTGGCGGTAAACTCCGTTCAGCTGACAAATAAAGGAATGCCCACATGACCATCCAGACTGGCGATCAAGTACCCGAAGTCATCCTCAAGCGCATCCGCGATGGCGTCGAAACCGTGGACACCCGCGCCTTGTTCGAAGGCCGCAATGCCGTGATGTTCGCCGTGCCTGGCGCGTTTACGCCGACCTGTTCGGAAAAACATCTGCCCAGTTATGTGGAGCAGTTCGACGAGTTCCGCAAGCGCGGCATCGAAGTGTTCTGCGTCTCGGTCAACGATCCCTTTGTCATGCAGGCGTGGGGCAAGTCGCAGAACATTCCCGACGGGCTGCAGATGCTGGCCGACGGTAATGGAGACCTGGTGCGGGCATTGGGCCTGGAAATGGACGCCAGCGCCTACGGCATGGGTATTCGCGCCAGGCGCTTCGCAATGTACGTGGAAGATGGCGTAGTGCGTAGTCTGTTCGTCGAGGCGCCGGGTGAGTACAAGGTTTCCTCAGCCGAGCACGTGCTGGAGCAGATCGGCTGATTTGCCTTTGCTCTCGGCTCTCGTAGAGCGGAGCTTGCTCCGCTGTTTTTAGAATAAAACGAAAGAGCAGCCAAGCAAGCTTGGCTCTATAAAAGGCACAGGTAAATTCCTTGTGGGAGCGACGCAAGTCGCGACGTTGAGGTTTCCGGTCGCGACTTACGTCGCTCCCACAAGGATGTTGTATCGGCTGCCGCCATGATGGATTGACAGCCAAAATAGGATCTAGGCACTACGGAGCCCGCTTGTAATCAGCGCAATACATTGAACCGAATGCGCGTCCAGGCACCGCTATCGGCCAAAGCCGTCAGCGTATGCGCCCCGGTTTCGTCAAAGTCGCGTGTGAACGCGCGGGCGCCATGGGTTTCGGCAATCCACTTGCCGTCCAGTAACCATTGGACGCGGGTGTCGGTGCCCAACGCGCGCAGCTGCAGGCGTGCGCCGTGGAGGCTGCCCGGAGCACGGGCAATGGTCGCCTGATCGTTCAAGCCTTCTATGCGAAGCTCCTCCACCGCATCGCGTCCGTCAGCAATACAGTCTGGCGAAAGCGATGGCAGCCGCGACGCGCGGCGAGCTTCCTGCGACAACCAGGGCGAAGCCAGAGCCGGCCAGCGCGCGATTTCGGCGGTTTGTGTTTCATGTGTCTCAGTGCATTCGGCGGACAGACGTAGGCCGGTTTTCGCGTCCATCTGGAAACGCTCGCGGCCGGCATTCCATAGCCGCGCATCGCGTTCGGCGAACGTGGGCGGAACCGCGCCGCCCAATGTCCAGGCCTGCATCCGGCGTTGGCATAGCCGTGGCGCTTCTGGCTCCGGCGGCACACCCAACGGCCAGCAGATCTCGGTCTGCGCCACGCTGGCCGGCGGCGGGCGCGGCACTGCGTCGCCGCGCGTGCGCGGCAGGCTGTCGATCACTTCAAACATCAACGGCAATGCGGTGACGGCGCCGTATTGACCGGGCAAGGGTGTGCCATCGGGCCGACCCACCCACACGCCGACGGTGTAGCGCCGGGTGCCGCCAATGGCCCATGCATCGCGAAAACCGTAGCTGGTGCCGGTTTTCCACGCCACGCGCGGACGGCTGCCAATGTCGAACGTTCCCATGCCATAGCCAGGCCGCGGATTGGCTTCCAGCATCTCGCGCACGATCCAGGCCGCGCCGGGCGACAGCAAGCGCCGGTCCAATGCAGGGTCTGCAACCGTGTACCGCACTCGCCCTGAAAGACCATCGCGATTGAATGCCGCGAACGCACCCACCAAGTCTTCCAAGCGTGCCCCGGTGCCGCCCAGGATGAGCGACAAATTCGGCTGGGAGCCGCGTGGATATTTCAGCGCCAGGCCGTTGTTCGCCAACCGCGCGGAGAAGCGCGTGGGTCCTACCCGATCCAGCAAGTCCACGGCCGGAACGTTCAGCGACAGGCGCAACGCTTCAGCAGCGCCGATCGGTCCGTTGAATGCGGCATCGAAATTGCCCGGCCGATAGCCGCCAAATGACTGCGGGGCGTCAATTAGCAGGCTTTCCGAATGGATCAGCCCGTCGTCCAATGCCAGACCATAGAGGAACGGTTTCAAAGTGGAGCCCGGCGAGCGCCACGCGCGCACCATGTCTACATGGCCCAGTCGGGCTTTGTCGCCGAACGCGGCCGAACCGACATAAGCGCGTGCTTCCATGCTGGTGTTGTCCACAACGAGCAAAGCGGCCGACGTACGCTCCGGCAGCATTGAAAAATAGGCCGAAACGCGCTCTTCCAGCGTGCGCTGCAGCTGGGGATCGAGCGTCGATTCGATCCGTGCCGCTCGTGGTTGAGCCTGACGCAATCGCTCCGCCAGCAACGCCGCCTGCATCGGCGGCTGAAGCGAACGTGCCACGACCGGTTCGATGCGGGCGTCGCGCACGTCGTGCTCGGTCCATACGCCGAGCCGTGCCATCCGCTCCAACACCTTGTCGCGAGCCACCTGCGCCGCGTCAGGATGACGATCAGGACGCAGACGGCTGGGCGACTGTGGCAGCACCGCCAACAGCGCCGCCTCGGCCTGCGACAGCTGCGATGCCGGCTTGCCCAAGTACGCCCAACTGGCGGCTTCCACGCCTTCGATGGTGCCGCCAAATGGAGCGCGTTCGAGATACAGCGTCAGGATTTCGCGTTTGGACAGGTGTGCTTCCAGTTGCAAGGCCCGCAGCAGCTGCTTGGCCTTGCCCCATGGCGTGCGCGAATGCCGGTCGAGGATGCGCGCCACCTGCATGGTCAGCGTCGACCCACCAGAGACAATGCGTCCACGCCGGATCCATTGTCCGCCGGCACGCAGCAACGCCCACGGATTTACGCCTGGGTGTTTCCAGAACCACCGGTCTTCGTAATTCAGCAGCGCCTGCAAGTAGAGCGGCGACACGTTCTCCGGCGTAGCCGGATAACGCCACACGCCATCCCGATCCGCGAATGCGCGCAGCGGCGTGCCATCGCGCGCCACTACCAACGTGCTGGTGTCGCGCGCCTTGGGCAAGGGTGGAGGAAAGGCGAAGTCCAGCGCCAGCAGCGTGAGCAGTACAGCGACTGCGCTCCAGCGGAGCCAGGTTTGGATGCGCTGCAAAGCTTCCCTTCTCCCTCCGGGAGAAGGTGTCGCGAAGCGACGGATGAGGGAATGGAGGTTCCGTGCCACGTGTGTCTAATGCGCGCTGAAAGTCCGCTCCCTCATCCGCCCTGCGGGCACCTTCTCCCAGGGGGAGAAGGGAAGCTTTCTCCTCACGGCTGCACCACCGTAATCGTCGCAGGTGTCGACTTACCCACGCCGCGAATCTCCGGCCGGTACATATCTTCCACCAAGGGCGGCGGCACGGTGTAGGTACCCGGCGTGACCGCGCGTACGAGATAGAACACCTTGGCGGTGCTGCCCTTGCTCAACTTCAACGCCGCCACATAACGATCATCGCGATACTCCTCGTGCTTGACGTCGGCAGCGCCGGAGCGGTCGGTGATCTCGATGCCGTCCACCACCACATCGGCCCACTGCTTGGCGTCCCCCAGATTGAAGTTTTCGATCTCAAGCCCGGCCGGCAGCAGGTCGGTGAATAGCGCATCGGGCATGCTGACGTCGGGAGTGATGCCCACGCGGACAATCAACGCCTCGCCTTCCTTCAATGTTCCGCCATTCCACTCCTTGCCGTCGGTGGTGTAGTAACGGCGCTCTATTCCGACTTGACGGTTATCCGGTGCCGGTGCCGCACGCGGTATGCCGCTGATTTCCATGCTGGCGAACAGCGGCGGCGTACCTTCCGGCACGAAACGCACACCCTGCGATAGCGCCGCATAGTCGAAATCGCGACCGAAGAGCTTTGTTGCAGCGATCGCTTCGCCGTCGCCACCAATGCTCCACTGCCCGGAAACAAGCTTGCTCTGGTCGACCATCAGCGCCTTGCCCAACCGCGCCAGCGCTACTTGCTCCTGCGTGCTCAGCCACAACCATCCGCTGTTGCGGCGAGCATCCAGTTCGCGGCCCAGCGCCACGGAGCGCGCATCGTATTCCGGCTTGGTCAGCTTTCGCTCGTGCACCAGTGCAATCATCAGCGCGTCGTCGCGCAGACGGGTGCCGTAATCGCCTAAATACTCCGGACGTTCGCCCGTCTTGGCGAAACCAGCCGCAATCGCTTTGGCGCCACGTTGCTTATCGCCCTGCAGCGACAATGCGATGCCCAGGTGCACCAGCGGCAGGCCGGTCAGGCTCTTGCCGCGCTGGTTGTCATAGAGCGCGCGCAACGTGCCCAGCGGAGCACGATTGACGCGGGCCAGCACGTAACCCGCATAAGCCTGGTTGGCGAACTTGAGGTGTTCGCGCCGATCATAGCCGTAGAACTGTGCACCGCCCGCCAGCAGATCTTCACTGAGCCGCGTCAGTGCCTTCTGCAGTACGGCGTCCGGCACCGCAAATCCACCTTCGCGCGCGTCCAGCAGAAACTCTGCGACGTAAGGCGTCAAACTCGGATTGACGTAGTCGTCATTGCCCCACATCGAAAAGTGGCCGCTGGATATCTGCATCGAGGCCAGCCGGCCGAATGCGCCTTCCATACGCTCGCGCCGTTGTTTCGCATCCAGTCCGGTGACGCCCAGCATCTTCGCCGTCGCCTCGTCCAGTTCCAGCGCCGCGTAGCCTTTGCTGGTGGTCTGTTCGGCGCAGCCATAGGGGTATTCCAGAGTTCCCTTCAATGCGCTGGCGAAAGGGATCGGCGGCATGGCGCTGACCGTCATGCGCGCGTTCACCGAACCGGTCATCAACCCATCGGCGAATCCAGCGCCCAGTTCGATCGGCGACAGACTATCCAGTACCCGGGTCTGGGCACGCAATACCGCTGGCCATGCCGCGCGCACCGGCAGGTCGTAACGACGGTCCACCTTGAATCCGCCACCGTCGACGCGCACTCGCACCTTGGCGGTGGTATAGCCCTCGCCTGCGGTGATCGGGAAGCTGAGCGTGGTCTTTTCGTCCGCCGCCAGCTTGGCGGTACGTGCGGCATCGGCGATCGACAACGGGCCTTCGCCGTCCACCCGCACTTTGAATTCGCCAGGCTTGCCGCTGAAGTTCTGTACGTCCAGCGTCACCATGCTCTTGTCGCCCGGCGCCAGCACGCGCGGCATGCTGGCTTCGGCGACGATAGGCGCGCGCACCAGCGTCTCGCGATCGCGATTGCCGTAGCGCTGATCCGAATAAACCACCGCCGAAACCCGCAAGGTGCCATTGAAATCAGGCACCTTCAGCGGGATACGCGCGTTGCCTTTGCCATCCAGCTTGACCGCACCGGAGAACAGATCCACCGTCTGCACCCGCGATGTCGGCCGCTTGGCCTGCGGCAACGCGCTGAGCGCCATATCGCCGCCGAAGCGAATCTTCGCACTGCCACCTTCGAAGCTCTCAATGACGCGACCGTAGATGTCATAAGCATCCACGCCCAATCGCCGCTGTGCGAAGAAATGCGTATTGGCGTCCGGCACAGGAAAACGGGTGATGTTGAGAATGCCCACGTCGACGGCCGAAACCGTGACGTGGGCTTCCTTGCCTGCGAGTTCCGGCACGCTGACCATCACCGGCAGATTCTGCTCAGGCCGCATCTGTTGAGGAACCGACAAGCCTACCGCCACGCGTCGCGCTTTGCGGTCCATCGGTACATACGCCACACCCACCGCGCGTGCCGGCGTGATCTTGCTGGGCACCGAGCCGCCGCGGAATACCAGTGCGGTGACATAGATGTCGTGGCGCTCCCAGTCTTTGGTGACCGGGATAGAGAATGTGCTGCCCGGCTTGCCTTCGCCGCCTTTCACCTCGATGTCCTGCACGTACAGCATGCGATCGCTTTCGACCATCAACAGGCCGCGCCCCGCATGTGGCGGCGTCACCGTCACTTTCAACGTATCGCCAGCCTTGTAGGCCGTCTTGTCCAGCGACAGCTTGACCTTGTCGGGGCGTGCGTCGAGTCCGCGATTTTGGTCGTCCCAGCTCCAACCGGCGTGGAAGGGATAACGCGTGGTAAGCCCGGTGGCCGGATCGAACACATCCAGCCGGTACTCGCCCCACTCCACCGGGTAGTCGAACTTGGCAGCCGTGGCACCCACGTCGAGGGTTTTGATTTCCAGATTCTCGAAGCGCCGGGTGAAGTCGTAATCCCAACCGTCGTCGCTGTGGTTCCAGTGATAGTCGCGATGCTCGCGCACCAGCGTGACCTTGATGCCCTTGCCTGGTTGCGGCTTCCCATCGGCATCCACGCGTACCAGTTCGAAACCAGCGTTGCTGTTGGCATCCGCGCCGTCCTTGTCGTCGAACAGCGGGCGCACGCCGACCAGTGCATCGGCCGGCCACAAGACGCGCTTGAGCGTGCGGTTGACGGTGCGCCCGCCAGTTTCGTAGACGCTGCCGGAAACCACGGCCGCAATCGTGCTGACGGGTTTGGCTTCAGCCGGCAGCGCGATGTCCTCGCTGTAGCGGCCTTTCTCGTTGAAGCTGGCATCGATGATGTCCTTGGCTTCCTTCGGCAGCGTCAGCGTCGGATCGCCAAAGAAGTAACCAGGCAGTTGCTCCAGCGGGTGCTGTTCCACTTCAACCGCGAGCTTGGCGGTGAAGCGATTGCCGGACGCCGGAGCGCCGTAGAGATAAGCCGCCACCGCTTCCAGCTTGAATGGCTCGCCCGGCTTCAGCACCTTTTGCGGCGTTTCCAGATCCAGCTTCATCCGCTCGGGCAGGAATTCTTCGATGCGCAGGGTCATGCCCTGCACCGCGTCCTTGCTGGCCGGATCGGTGCGGAATTCCACCTGCCAACGGCCGGTGGGCGCTTCCTGCGGGATGACCTGTTCGAACGCGAAGTAACCTTGGCTGCCGGGCTCGATGCGGGTTTCGCGGAATGTCTTGCCGTCCGGCTGCTTCAGGCGCAGGAAGATGGGTTGTGGCTTGATCGGCTTGCCATCGTTATCGCGCAACAACGCCGAGATACGCACCGTTTCGCCCGGGCGATAGAGATCGCGTCCGGACCAGGCAAACACATCGAACCATGCCTGGCCGCGCCCCGCGACCGCAAACTCAGAAAGATCCAGCGCGGGCTGGTTGAACGGCAACAGCGTTACGTCCTTGCTGTGCTTGGCGACCAACACGTGGCTGGCATCCAGCGCGTAGTTGAGCATCGCGTTGCCGTTGCTATCGGTCTTGCCGGTCAGGAACGGCTCCCCTTTGGCGTCCAGGATGCGCAGTTCCACGCCACCGATCGATTCGCCGCTTTGCAGCGAAGCGGTATGCACAAACAACTTGTCCTTGTACGCACGGGTATGCAGGCCAATATCGCTGACGGTGAAGAAAGCGGTTTCGAAATCGCCGGAGAACTTGCCGGTGCGCTTCATCACGGCGAAGTACAGACCCGGCTCCTGCAGCTCCGGTACCTCCTGCACTGGCAGATACGTCAGCAGACGTTCGTTTGGTTTACCGCCGAGTACAAAGCGATTGACGTACACCGGCTCGGCCAGTTCCGACAACGGCGTGTTATCGCCATATTCGCTGTCCAGGTCCCAACTGCCGCGGCGTCCCCCGCGTTGATACTCGGAGAAGAACCGTGGCAAGGATTTTTCGGTGACGCGCAAGAATTCGACGTCCACTTCCTTCACGTTGATCGACACCACCGGCAGGCCGCGGCTTTCGCGTGCGGGCAGTACACTGCCCTGTGAAGCGAAACCGACCGCGGGCTCCAGTTCGCCGGTGTGGATTTTCTGCGTCAGTTCCTTGCCTAGCCGGCTACCCTCGGCCGCCAGCAGATCCGCGCGCACCAAGACGTTGTAATCCTTGGCCGCTTCCACGGAGGGAAAGCGCAGAATCCGGCCTTTATCGTCCAGCACCCAACTGCCTTTCACCACGGCGCCATTCGCATCGGTAACGGCCAGCAGCCGATCGAAATCCTGCGAACTGACCAATGGCTGGCTGAACTCCAGCGCGATCGCCAGGTTCCCGTCATGCTGATCAGGATAGGCGCCGATCAGCGCAAAGCCCTTGACCTCTTCGCGCACGCTGCGGACCGGTTCGCCGCTGACTTCCGGCAGCTGGCCGGTGTCGTTGCGCTTGCACCCCGCAAGCACCAGCAACGCCAGGACAAAAAGAAAAAACGCGCTGGCTCGTAAGCCGCGCGCATTGGTGAAAGCCATCATTTGCGGTGCCGACCCCATGTGCATTTCCCTGCTCCGGTTCTATCGGCAGTATAGAACGCGGAATGGGTGGGTTTGGGGTCAGTGAGATAGGAATCTATCCTTGTGGGAGCGACGTAAGTCGCGACCGGAAACATCAACGTCGCGACTTACGTCGCTCCCACAAGGATAGATTCTAGATTCGCACTCCAAAATTAAGAACCCCCGGGTTTCCGTCCGGGGGTTCTTTAGCTGTTCCAGCCTGTGCGTCAGGCCTGAGGCTGCGGCTCGATGGGAGCTACGGGCAGCGCTTCGTCGCCCTCTTCATCTTCCTCCAGCGATGCGTCCAGGCGTTCCACCGCTTGCAGCGTCTCGCCTTCGGACAGCCGGATCAGGGTCACGCCCTGAGTGTTGCGGCCTACTTGGGAAATGCCCGCGGCGCTGGTGCGCACCAAGGTGCCGCCGTCGGAGATCAGCAGCACTTCATGGTGGTCGGACAACTGGATAGCACCCACCAGCTTGCCGTTGCGCACGGTGGTCTTCAATGCGATGACACCGCGAGTGCCGCGGCCCTTGCGGGGATACTCGGCAACCGAGGTGCGCTTGCCATAGCCACGCTCGCTGGCGGTCAGGATGTCGCCATCGCCATCGATCACGACCAGGCTGACTACTTCCGAGCCTTCCACGTGAACCACAGGCGCCGCGCCTTCTTCTCCGGCGTCGCCCTCCTCGTGCTCGGCTTCGCTATCACTACCATCCACCAGACGCATGCCGCGCACGCCGGTGGCGGTACGGCCCATCGGCCGCACCGACGATTCGGAGAAACGCACTGCGCGACCGTTGGACGCGAACAGCATGATGTCGCGTTCGCCATCGGTCATCGCCACACCTACCAATGCGTCACCCTCATCCAGATTGATGGCGATCTTGCCGCGCGCCAGCTTGAACGCGAACTCAGTCAACGGCGTTTTCTTCACCGTGCCGTTCTGCGTGGCGAAGAACACATAGCGGCCTTCTTCGTACTCGCGCACCGGCAGCACGGCCTGCACCTTCTCACCGGCTTCCAGGGGAATCCAGTTGATGATGGGGCGGCCGCGGGCGTTAGAACCGGCTTCTGGTAACTGGTGCACCGGCAACCAGAACACCTTGCCGCTGCTGGTAAAGGTCAATAGCGTGTCGTGCGTGTTGACCAGCCACAGCTGGTCGATGAAATCCTCTTCCTTGGTCGCCGCCGCGCTGCGGCCGCGGCCGCCTCGCCGTTGCGCGCGATACGCGCTGGCCGGCTGGCGCTTGGCGTAACCGGAATGCGACAACGTCACCACCACGTCTTCCGGCGCGATCAGATCCAGGATGTCCAGGTCTTCTTCGCTGGGACGAATCTCGCTGCGGCGAGCGTCGCCGAACTCGGCCTTGACGTTCAGCAGCTCATCGCGGATCACCTGCAACAGCACATCCGGGTTTTCCAGAATGCGGATCAGGCCGGCGATGGCGTCCAGCAGTTCCTTGTATTCCTCGGTCAGCTTTTCCTGTTCCAGACCGGTCAGGCGGTGCAGGCGCATTTCCAGGATCTGGGTGGCCTGCGCCTCGGTCAGCTGGTACATGCCGTCGAGGAAACCGACGCCCTTGGGCAGGTCTTCCGGACGCGAAGCTTCCGCGCCGGCGGCGGCCAGCAGCGTTCCCACCAGACCCGGTGCCCAGGTCTTGGCCAGCATGCGCTCGCGCGCTTCCTGCGGATTGGCCGACGTCTTGATCAGTTCGATCATTTCGTCGATGTTGGCCAACGCGACGGTCAAACCTTCCAGGATGTGGGCGCGGGCGCGGGCCTTGCGCAGTTCGAAGATGGTGCGGCGGGTGACGACTTCGCGGCGGTGGCGCACAAAGGCTTCCAGCATCTGCTTCAGGTTGAGCAGCTGCGGACGGCCGTCGACCAGCGCGACCATGTTGATGCCGAACACCGACTCCATCGGCGTTTGCTGATACAGATTGTTCAAGATCACTTCGGCGGATTCGCCGCGCTTGACCTCGATGTAGATGCGCATGCCGTCCTTGTCGGACTCGTCGCGCAGTTCGCTGATGCCTTCCAGCTTCTTTTCTTTCACCAGCTCGGCGATCTTCTCGATCAGCCGCGCCTTGTTCACCTGGTATGGAATCTCGGTGACGATGATCGACTCGCGGCCATTATCGTCATTGACCTCGATGTCGGCTTTGGCGCGCATACGCACGCGGCCGCGGCCGGTGCGGTAGCCGGCCACGATGCCGGCGGTGCCGTTGATGATGCCGGCAGTGGGGAAATCCGGGCCGGGGATGTATTCCATCAGCGCATCAATATCGATCGACGGGTCTTCGATCAGCGCGATCAAGCCGTCAATGACTTCCGACAGATTGTGCGGCGGGATATTGGTGGCCATGCCCACCGCGATACCGGCCGAGCCGTTGACCAGCAGGTTCGGGAACCGGGTCGGCATGACCGTGGGTTCCTGTTCCTTCTCATCGTAGTTGGGCTGGAAATCGACGGTTTCCTTGTCGATGTCGGCCATCAGTTCGTGCGTCAGGCGCGCCATGCGCGCTTCGGTGTAACGCATGGCGGCGGCGCTGTCGCCGTCCACCGAACCGAAGTTGCCTTGGCCATCGACCAGCAGGTAGCGCAGCGAGAACGGCTGCGCCATGCGCACCAGCGTGTCGTATACCGACTGGTCGCCGTGCGGGTGGTACTTACCGATCACGTCACCGACGATACGGGCCGACTTGTAGTAAGGCTTGTTGCTGTGGGCGCCAAGCTCATGCATGGCGAACAGGACACGGCGATGCACGGGCTTGAGGCCATCGCGGACATCCGGGAGTGCGCGGCCCACGATCACGCTCATGGCGTAATCGAGATAGCTCCGGCGCATCTCGTCTTCGAGGTTGACGGGGATGATTTCCTTGGCGAGATCTGCCATTCGGTTTCCGTTGCTCTGTCAGTTCTTCGGCCAAAAGCCGGGCTGCCGAGATACTGTCGGCGGGCCGGAATTCGGTGGGATTTTCAACCTCGGAATGATACCACAGACAGGCACCAAAAAGGCCCCTGAGAGCTTCCAGAAACAAGCACTTACCGCTGTTGGGTCGACTTTGGGCCGCGTTGGCCTGGGCTGCTTTCCTGGCGCCAAGGGAAAGGGACTTGGCTCTACGAAAGCGCGGATGCGTTCCTTGTGGGAGCGACGTGAGTCGCGACCGGAAACATGGACGTCGCGACTCACGTCGCTCCCACAAGGATGCCAAGCCGACACTGCCGCCATGACGGCCTACATAGCTCCCGGCCCTACAACCGGGAATCAGCCAAATGCGGCCCGCATGCGCTCGGTGTTGGGGTGCTCTATCACGCCTTTCTCGGTGACGATGGCGTCGATCAATTCCGCTGGCGTCACGTCGAACACCGGGTTCCAGGCGACGATGCCTTCGGCCACCGTGCGCACGCCACCCACGCCGAACATCTCGCCGGGGTCGCGTTCTTCGATCTCGATGGTTTCGCCATTGGGCGTAGCCATGTCGACCGTCGAGGATGGCGCCACCACCATGAACTTGACGCCATGATGCCGCGCGGACAGGGCCAACTGATATGTGCCGATTTTGTTGGCGGTGTCGCCGTTGGCGCAGATGCGGTCGGCACCCACCACCACCCATTTCACCGCACCGGTCTTCATCAGATGGGCGGCAGCGGAATCGGCGATGAGCGTCGCGGGAATGCCGTCCTGTTGCAGCTCCCAGGCGGTCAGGCGCGCGCCTTGCAACCAGGGGCGGGTTTCACCGGCGAAAACTTTGCCGATGCGCTCCTGCGCCACGCCAGCGCGGATCACTCCCAGCGCAGTGCCGAAACCGGCGGTGGCCAGCGAACCGGTGTTGCAATGGGTCAGCACTCCGCTGCCGGGTTCGATCAGCGCTGCTCCCAATGCCCCCATGCGCCGGTTGGCGGCCAGGTCTTCCTCGGCGATCGCCAACGCTTCCAGTTCCAGCGAACCGCGCCAGTCGTTGCCGGCCGTCTTCAACGCCGCGCGCATGCGCGCCAGCGCCCAGGCCAGATTGACGGCGGTAGGACGGGCCGCGTTGAGCCGCTGCAGAGCGGGTTCCAGTTTCTCCAGAGCCTCGGCCGACGTCGCCGCCATCACCTCACGCGCCGCCAGTACCACGCCCCACGCCGCGGCGATACCGATGGCGGGCGCGCCACGCACGGCCAGGCTATGAATGGCATCGGCGACTTCGTCGCTGGCCGTGCAGGTCAGGTATTCGACCGTGAAAGGCAGCTTGCGCTGGTCGAGGAGCTCAAGCGCGACGCCGGTCCAGCGAATGGGACGAATGCGATCGTAACGGGCGTAGTCGAAGGTCTCGTTCATGCCGCCCATTGTACCGGGCATCGGCAAGCGCCCGTGTTACCGCTTGGTCTTTACGAGCGTTCCGAAAGCCTCGTCACCACGCGCGGAATTCAGCGCGGCAGCCTTCCGTGACCCACACGCCCCGGCGATCCTGTCCCCATGTGCGGCCTTCGATACACGGCGTGCGCGAGACCTGGCGCACCAGGCTGACGCGGCGTGCGTTGACCTCGCAGTAGCGGGTGCGGCGGTCGTTGGAATCGCAGCGGAACACCTGCCCATGACCATTGCCATGATCGCCATTCCAGCCGCCACCCCAACCTCCTCCGCCCCAGCCACCACCACGACGACTGACTTCAAATTCCGCCCGGCAGCCTCGATTCACCCAGATCGCACCACGCTCGCGTCCCCAGTTGTGACCTTCGACGCAACGGGTCTTGGATACTTGGCGCACCAGACGGACATGGCCGCCGCGCGGGATGGCGCAAGTGCGGTGGCGCCCGTCGTTGGAGTCGCAACGCACGATCTGCGCACCGCCGCCACCGCCATTCCAGCCTCCGCCACCGCCCGTACGAAACTCAGCCCGGCAGCCATGGCTGACCCACACACCATTGCGGTCATAGCCCCAATTTCGACCTTCCACGCAGTGCGTCTTGGAGAGCCCGCGTACCAGTTCGACGCCGCCGCGTACATCCACTGCGCAGTGGCGATAACGGTTGTCCCTGGATTCGCAGCGGAACGCCTGGCCACCGCCGCCGTAATAGCTGTCGTAGTTTTGAGGCGCCGCTATCACTTGCCCGTTGGAGGCCAAGCCCACGACGAGGGAACACAAAGCAATCAACACACGCATGGCAGCACCTTCATTCCTCGATTGCGAATGAATCTACCGAGCCATCATGAACGTGAATACAAGAAATCGTTTTCGGCCATTACCGGTTCTATAGCCGTTTTGCTTTCGCTCAGAAATTTGCCCACGATCCGCCGCGAGTCAAGGCCACTACCTGTGGCGGAGCGAGCAACACACCATGGGAGCGCGTGAGCGTTTCGGCCACTCCACGCGATCCGCGTGCCGGGCGCTACGGGATTTCGGAGCCTCTCAGGCTCGGGCGAAATCGAACGCCAATACATCGCCGATGCGTGCGGTATTCAACATCGTCATCAGCAAGCGATCGACGCCCAGTGCCACGCCGGCGCAGTCGGGAAATCCGTCGGCTAACGCCGATAAAAGGCGGGTATCGACGTCCGGGCACTCCAGCCCACGTTGGCGGCGGAGCTCCATATCGCGCCGGAAGCGGCCGCCCTGCTCTTCCGCATCGGCCAGTTCGTGATAGCCGTTGGCCAATTCCAGCGAGCCCAGATAAAGCTCGAAGCGTTCGGCGACGGGAATCTCGTCCTGGCGTATACGTGCCAGCGCGCATTGCGAAGCGGGATAGTCGTAGACCGCCAGCAATTGATCCGGCGCGAAAGCAGGCTGCAGACGATGTGTCATCAGCAGGTCCAGCCAATCGTCGCGCGTCAGGCCTTCTGGATCGATGTTGACATTGCCAAGTGCGGCGCGCAGCGCGTCGATGTCGGCCGAGGCGGGATCGATCCCCAACCACTGCCGATACAGATCGCGGTAGGCGATCTTCTCGACCTTCAATTCCGTGCTCCGCCCCACCAGCGCCAGCGCATCGCGCAGCAGCGCGATACATTCGCCGATCAGCCGTTGATGGTCCCAGCCGGCGCGGTACCACTCGAGCATGGTGAACTCGGGATTGTGGCGGCCACCGGCTTCGCCATCGCGGAATACGCGGCCCAGTTCATAGCAATCGCCGATCCCTGCGGCTACCAGCCGCTTGAGCGGAAACTCGGGCGACGTACGCAGCCAACGCCGGCGCGGCCCCGCATCTACATGTCCGCCGAACTCCAGCGAGAACGACGCGATGTTGGGGTCGGTGTTGCCGGCCTGCGACAAGATGGGTGTTTCTACTTCCAGCACATTGCGTTTGGCGAAGAAATCGCGGATCAACGCATTGAGCTTCGCGCGCAGGCGGATGGCTTCGAAGGGCGCCGAAGGTTGCCAGGTCATCCGATCTTTTCCTTGTAGGAGTCGCACCGGCATGCCGGTGCGGGTGAGTCGCGATGAAACTTTACAGGTAGAGCTTCATCGCGACTTACGTCGCTCCTACACATCTGAAATCCCATCATTCGTGCTTAGCCAAAAAATCCAGCAGCTTGGCTTCATCCCAGATATCGATGCCCAACTCCTGCGCCTTGGCGAGCTTGGAGCCGGCTTCTTCGCCGGCCACCACGAAGCTGGTCTTCTTCGAGACGCTGCCGGCGATCTTCGCGCCCAGGGCTTCCAGCCGTGCTTTGGCGTCATCGCGCGTCATAGCGGCCAAGGTACCGGTCAGCACCACGGTCTGGCCTTCCAGCAGGCCAGCTTCAATCACCGCATCGGCAGGCGTAAGGCGCAACAAGTTTTCCAAGGCTTCGCCGCTGCGAATCAATAGCGAGGCGTTTTCCGGAACTTCGAGCCAGGCCGTCAGCGCATTGGCCGAATCGGATGGCAAACCCGCGGTCACGTAGTTGTGCACGGGAGCGTCGCGCAGCGCTTCCGCACTCGCGAATGCGCTTGCCAGTTGTTCCGCGCGCACACGGGTGATCTTCGGAATCTCCAAGTCCACCAGCAACGTGGCGAGATTCATATCCGGACGCAGCTTGACCGAAGGTGGATGCGTATCGACGATGCGCACACCGCGCGCGAGCAGTTCGTCGATGACCTGCTGGTTACCCGGTTGATCGAAGAAATGACCGGCCGAGCGCGCGACTTCGCCGCCGATATCGGGCACACGCTTAAGCATCGGCCACGGCATCCGCCGGATCAGCTCCAGATCGCCAAACCACAGCGCCAGCGCTTTGGCCGTGCTCTCGCCGACATGCTGGATGCCCAGCGCATAGAGGAAACGCTCCAGCGTGGTCGTGCGGCTTTTGTCGATGGCATCGATCAGGTTGTCCGCCCATTTGGTCGCGACCTTGCCGGACTTCACCGTCTCAGGAGTCGAATTATCTCGCTCGTCCGCGCGCCGTTTCATCTCCAGCAGATCTTCTTGCGTCAGCTTGTAGAGATCGGCCACCGAGGTGACGTAGCCCAGATCGCTCAGCACCTCGATATAACGTTCGCCCAGACCCTCGATGTCCATCGCGCGGCGCGAGGCGAAGTGGCCGATCGCCTCCTTGCGTTGGGCCGCGCAGGTCAGCTCGCCGGAACAGCGCCAGACCGCTTCGCCTTCCTCACGCACCAGCTCCGAGCCGCAGACCGGACAATGGCTGGGCATCGACCACGGTTGAGTGTTGGGCGGGCGGCGGTCGAGCACGACGCTGACGACTTCGGGAATCACATCGCCGGCACGGCGCACGATCACGGTATCGCCATTGCGCACATCCAACCGCGCCACCTGGTCCGCGTTGTGCAGCGTTGCCCGGGTGACGGTGACGCCGCCGACCTGTACCGGCTGCATCAATACCCAGGGCGTGACCGCGCCGGTGCGGCCGACGTTGACCTCGATCGATTCGACCGTGGTCATCTGTTCCTGTGCTGGAAATTTGTGCGCGATCGCCCACCGCGGCGCACGCGAAACGAACCCCATTTCGCGCTGGCCTTCGTAGTCATCCAGCTTGTAGACCACGCCATCGATGTCGAATGGAAGTTTGTCGCGCTTGGCGCCTATCGCACGGTAGTAATCCAGCAGGCCGGATAAGCCGTCGACTACTTTGTTCTCCCCGCTGACCGGGAAACCCCAGTCGCGCAGGCGCGCCAACGTCTTCGAATGGGTGGGCGGCAACTCGCCGCCTTCGACCCGCCCCACCGCATAGGCATAGAACGCCAACGGCCGCTGCGCCGTCATGCGCGGATCCAGCTGCCGCAATGAACCCGCTGCACCGTTGCGCGGGTTGGCCAGCACCTTCCCGCCTTCTTTCAACATGCGCTCGTTGTAGGCCTTGAACGCCGCCAGCGGCATATAGACTTCGCCGCGCACTTCCAATGTTTTCGGCCAGCCGGTGCCACGCAGTTGCAGCGGAATGGCCTTGATGGTGCGCAGGTTGACGGTGACGTCCTCACCCGTGGCGCCGTCTCCGCGCGTAGCGCCTTGAACGAATACGCCGTCTTCATAACGCAGGCTGATAGCCAATCCGTCCAGCTTCGGTTCGGCGGAGAACAACAGATGTGGGCGTTTCAGTTTCTCCGCAATGCGGCGGGCGAAGTCCTGCACTTCCTCATCGCTGAAGGCATTGCCCAGCGACAGCATGGGGACCGCATGGCGCACTTCCGCAAATTTTGCCGACGGCGCGTTGCCCACGCGCTGGGAGGGTGAATCCGGGGTCACCAGCTCCGGGTGCGCAGATTCCAGATTGTCCAGTTCGCGCAGCATCCGGTCGTACTCGGCGTCCGGAATATTCGGCTCATCCAGCACGTGGTAGCGGTAGTTGGCGTCGTGTAGCAGACGGCGGAGTTCGGCGATGCGGGTGGCGGGATCTTTGTCTGTCATCGGAAAGAAAGATCTGCTGTTTCCTTCTCCCATCGGGAGAAGGTGGCGCGTAGCGCCGGATGAGGGTACGGCGGAGTCAGTGTCGTCGGAACCATCAACGATTTCACCGGACCCTCACCCCAACCCCTCTCCCAATGGGAGAGGGGCTTAAAGCCCTACCAGCGCGGCGACTTGGTCAGCGGCGGCGCTTCGTGCTGTCGGTCATAGCCGCGGAGTTCTTCGCGGATGTGCTGGATGCGCTGGCGGCCCAGGGTGTTGCGGCTGTCGTCCAGCACCACGCCATTCAACAGTTCGGCCATGCGTTCGACGTTGGGTAGCAATTTTTCCCAGGCTTCCAATGCGGTGATCGGTGCCGGCAAGGTCAGGAAGAATGCGATGGCGGGCGTTTCCATTTCGCGGATGTTGGCCATGTCGAAGCTGCCCGGCTGCATGATGTTGGCCATGCTGAAGATCGGCCCGCGCTCCGGGTGACCTTCGATCAGCCGGTGGAATACGTTCATATGGCCGAACGTCAGCCCGGTCTTTTCGGCCGCTACCACGATGTCCTCGCCGCGCAACGTATGGCCAGCCTTGGCCGCCACGTACAGCGAAACGATCTTGTCGAAATCCTGGCTGGGGCGCTTGCCCAGGTCGCTGTCGAAATGCGAGGTTGGCGTGCCCCCGGCCAGTCCCAGCTCCGGCTGAGTGACCGCATCGTCGCTGTAATCGTGCTCGGTCGCGTCGTCGGCCGACAGGCTGGGCTCCACCCGTGCGTTGTCGCGCTCGCTGGGCTCCACCCGCCGGCCTTGGCTCGGCTTCTTGGGCCGGCCGAAAAAGAATATTGCGGCAAACAGGATCACGCCCGCGATCAGGATGCCGATTCGAAGCATTGCCATGTCGGACACTAGGGGATTCTCCGGCAGGGTTTCTGGGTCAGGATCATGCTGCTTAGGATCATGCGGCTCAGGATCATGCCGCCCCGGCCAAGCGGGCGGCTTCTTCCAGGTCCACCGATACCAATCGGCTGACGCCGGGCTCCCGCATGGTAACGCCACTGAGCTGGTGCGCGGCCTCCATGGTCGCTTTGTTGTGGCTGACGAACAGGAACTGCACCTTCTCGCTCATCTCCTTCACCATGGCGGTGAAGCGGCCCACGTTGGCCTCGTCCAGCGGTGCGTCCACCTCGTCCAGCAAGCAGAAAGGCGCGGGATTCAGCTGGAAGATGGCGAAGACCAGTGCCACCGCCGTCATTGCCTTTTCGCCACCGGACAACAGCGAAATGTTGGATACGCGCTTGCCCGGCGGGCGCGCCATGATGGCCACGCCGGTGTCCAGCAGGTCTTCGCCGGTCAGTTCCAGATAGGCATGACCGCCGCCGAACAGGCGCGGGTAAAGCTCCTGTACGCCGGCGTTGACGCGGTCGAAGGTGTCCTTGAAGCGGCCGCGGGTCTCGCGGTCGATCTTGCGGATGGCCTCCTCCAAGGTTTCCAGCGCCGAGTTGAGGTCGGCATCCTGCGCTTCCAGGTATTCGGAGCGCTGCGAGGCTTCGCCGTATTCGTGGATAGCCGCCAGGTTGACCGGCTCCAGCCGGCGCATACGGCCGTCGATTTGATTGACGGTCTGTTCCCAGTCCGACAGGTTGGCGACTTCCGGCAGCGTATTGATAACGTCTTCCAATACGAAGCCGGCGGCAACCACCGCTTCGGACAGCTGCTCGGCCTTCAGGGCCAGGGCCTGCTGGTCCAGCTTGCGTTGCGAAATCCGCTCGCGCTGGGCCAGCGACTGTTCGTCGCGCTGATGGCGGGTTTGTTCGTACTGGCGCAGTTCGTTGTCGATCGCTTCCAGGGCCGCGCGGGCTTCGGCCAGGTGGCGGTCGGCGTTGACACGCTGCTCCAGCGCGGCTTGGCGCTGGGCCTCTAGATCATGCACGGGTGAATCGCCGTCACTCAATTGCGCCGTAAGTTCACCCAGACGCGAATCGAGCTGGCCGCGTTGTCCGCTCATGCGGTCCAACGCTTGGCTTAATGCCACGATCTGCGCGCGCTGCGATTCCAACGTCAGCGCCAATGCGTGCGTGGCATCGCGCGAAGCACGGGCGGCTTCGCGGGCCTGATCGCGCGCTTCGACGAATTGGCGGCGCTCGGCTTCCAACGCTTGGCGGGCTGATTCCAGGTCGCCCATGCTGGTGATCGCATCTTCCAACCGGGTACGCGCTTCGCGGGCTTGTTCGCGGCTGGTATCCAGGGTTTCGACCAGTTGAGCTATTTCCTGATCGATCTTTTCGATGCGACCGCGGGTGGATTCCACCCTGCCTTTCTGGCTCTGCAGTTGCCCGGCCAGTTCCGAGACGCTGCGATGCGCCATGTAGAGGGCGCGCTGGGCATCTTCGCGGTGCTGTTCGGCGGCCAGCAGCTGATCGCGCAAGGTAGCGAGGCGGTGCTCCAGTTCGGCCTCGCGTTGCTGCAGTTCTTCGATCTCCACGCGTAGCGACTGGATCTCGCGCTCGCGCAGCAAGGCGCCCTGCTTCGCGGCGCCGGAACGCGTTACCCGCACCCAGCCGGCGCCTAGACGCTCGCCGTTGCGAGTAATGACTGAATCGCCCTCGCCCAGCTGCGATTGCAGGCGACGTGCTTCGGCCAGATCTTCGGCGACATGAAGGCGGGCGAGCAGGCGGCGAATGGCGGCGGGACCCTGCACTTTTGCCGCCAACGAGGTCGGCGCGAAATCGATCTCTTGCGAGTCGGCGGAGACCAGGGCGATACGGCCTTCACCCAGCTCGCCCAAGGCATCGACCAAGCGTTCCGGGGCATCGACCAGCACGCCTTCGATTAGTTGACCCAGCGCGCCTTCCACGGCGTTTTCCCAACCGGATTCGACCGTGAGCTTCTCGCCGACGCGCGCGGCGCTGTCCAGGCCGCGTGCTTTCAGCCAGGCCACCGCGGCGCCCTGTTCCTGGCCGAGCGCTGCGTGCTGCAAGGTTTCCAGCGAGGACAAGCGGCCGCGCGATTCCTGGGTGCGCTTGCGTACTTCCGAGAGTTCGCCTTGGGTGGTGCGCTGCTGTTCCTGCACGTCAGCGGCAGCCTGCTTGCGGGCTTCCACCTGCTCGTTCAGCGATTCCAGCGATTCTTTCTGGGTGTCATGCTGGACTTGCAGTTGCTCGAAGGCATCGGCCAACGCGGTCAGGTCCAGCCCGGTGCGTTCGCCGGCAAGGGCTTCGCGGCGGCGCTCGGCTTCGAATGCCTGCCGGTCGAGATAATCAACGCGGGTACGCTCCACTTCGCCGGCGCGCGATGCTTCGGCGGACTCGCGGCTGTGGGTTTCCCAACGCTGCTGCCAGTCGGCTAGCTTGGTTTCGGCCTCGCGCAGCGCGTCCTGTTTGAACAGGTCGTCTTCCTGCAACTGTGCCAGTTGCGGTTCGGCATCGGCCACGGATTCGCGCAGCACGGCCAGTTTGGTCTCATCGCCGCTGATGTGCTGGCCGAGCTCGGCCAGTTGGTGGGCGGCTTCTTCTCGGGCCTTGCGCAGGCGCTCGGCCAACTCGTGCTGGTGCTGGATCTGCTGCTCGATGCGGGCAAGCGTGCTGCCCACTTGGTAGACCTCAGCCTGCGCCTTGTTGAGGTTCTCGACGGATTCCTCGCGGCGCACACGGTCGGTTTCGATCTGGCGCTCGGCTTCGCGCTGCTCAGCGATCAACTGCTGCAGCTTGGTTTCTTCCTGCGACAAACCCTCGCGAAGCGCTTGCAAGCGGCTATCCAAGCCACGGAATTCCAGCGCCTTCCATTCGGCATCCTTGACGCGTCGTTCTTCCTGCAACGCCTGGTACTGCTCGGCTTGCTTGGCCTGGCGCTTCAGGTGCTCCAGTTGCTTGCTGATTTCCTCGCGCAGATCGCTGAGGCGTTCCAGGTTTTCGCGGGTGTGGCGGATGCGGGTCTCGGTTTCCTTGCGTCGTTCCTTGTACTTGGAGATGCCGGCAGCTTCCTCCAAATAGATACGCAGGTCTTCCGGCCGCGCCTCGATGATCTGACTGATCATGCCCTGCTCGATGATCGAGTAGCTGCGCGGGCCGAGGCCCGTGCCCAGGAACAGGTCGGTGATGTCGCGGCGGCGGCACTTGGTGCCATTGAGGTAGTAATTGCTCTGCCCGTCGCGGCTGACCTGGCGCTTGACTGAGATTTCGTTGAACGCGGCGAATTCGCCAGCGATGGTGTGGTCGCTGTTATCGAAGATCAATTCCACCGTAGCCTGCGAGACGGGTTTGCGCGCGGAAGAACCGGAGAAGATCACGTCCGTCAGCGAGTCGCCGCGCAGGCGACTGGCCGAGCTCTCACCCATGACCCAGCGCACCGCATCAATGATGTTGGATTTGCCGCAACCGTTGGGACCCACCACACCGGTCATGTTGGTGGGCAGATGCAGGGTGGTCGGGTCGACGAAGGATTTGAAACCGGACAGCTTGATAGTGGAAAGGCGCATGCGGCGTTGGTTTCCAGGGGCATCGCGGCCGGGTGGCCGGCGCGCTGCCAAAAGTATTAATCAGGATGAGTTGTTATCGCCAAGTTACTGAATTATCTGACGATAGCGCACCGCTTCCACGGCACTAACGCATGAGTATAGCCGGGCCCTGCTGGCAGGTGGCCCTATCCGGCTACCAGCACCCCTACATTCCTTTTCTGGGTCTATTCCAGCGCCAGCTCCAGCCGCACGCTGCCCTCATGCAGGCTGGGTGCCTTGGCGGCAGTGATGAATACACGCGTCGGGTCCAGCGCCCCGCCGGCCAGCAGGGCGTCCTGGATGGCGCTCGCCCTGGCCCGGCCCAGCTCCTGCAGTTCCGTGGGGGTGGGCTGGTAGTGCTCCAGAAGCCGGGTCCGTAGCCACGCCAGCGCCGCTTGGTCGCGCAAGCCTCGCTTCTCGGCGCGAGTGGCCTCGTCGGGGCTGGACTCGGGGTCGGGAATATCCGGTTTCTGGCCAAATTGCTGTCGGAAGAGTTTTTCCAACACGTCGATCTGTTCGTCCGCGGGCAAGACTACAAACGCTGTGGTCTCTGTTTTCTGCAAGCCCGCTGCCGCTTGCAACAGGCGCTGCTCGGCGATGGCCGTCGGATCCGCATCGGCGGCGATGCCCGCTGGAATGTCCAGGCGAAGCGTCGGCCGGTCGGCCAATCCCTTCGCCAGGGCCGCCAGGTTGCCGCGGGCCGCATCCGGTAGCTCGGCCGAACCCGGGGCGAAGCTGACGTACTGGGCGTCTTCCGCGCCCTGGAATAACGAGCCGATGAACGCGAACGGCGCAGTAACGATCTTTACCAGCAGATTCTTCAGGATTTGCCAGACCACCGGCCACACCCGGAATGTAGGATCGTCCAGCGAACCCGTTACCGGCAGGTCCAGATCGATCACGCCATGACGATCCTTCAGCAATGACGTCGCCAGCCGTATGGGCAACGACACCTTGTCCTTGCTGTCGGTAGCCTCACCCCATTCCAGCTGGTCCAGCAGCACGTGATGCGCGGCCTTCAGCTGCCGGTCGTCGATTTGATAGTGGAGTTCGGTGGTCAGCTTTCCCTTGGCGATGGCGTAACCGGCGAAGCGCCCGGAGTATGGGTTGAAGATCGGCAGATCGATGTTGCGAAATGTCATCGCGATATCGGTGTGCTTGTCGAAGGCGAACACATTGGTGCCGCCACGGATGGTCACGGGCGTGTAGCGATTGAGGATATGTCCGGTGAGGTCTATATCGGCGACAGAATCAGTAGCCGTGGAGAGCCCGCGGATCGTCCCGGCAAGTGATTCGATATGGGCGCGGAAGTTCGGATCGATAGAGTAGTCGGCGAACGCCATGGTGCCGCCGTCGAGGCGTAGCTCGCCGACCTTGACCGCCATGGTTGGCTCGGCAGTTTGTTCCGCCGCCTGTACACGTTTTGCGGCTGCAGACGGTGCAGTCGGAGGCGTAATGGGAGGTGCGGGATCGGCGAAAACATTCGCCAGATTGAGCGTCCGGTCCTGTTCCACGGTCACTATGGCGAAAGGCTTCCGTGCATGAATGCGCCGGATGCTGATCGATGCGGGTGTCTGCTTGTAATCCACGCCATAGGCATCTACACGCTGCCAGGACATCAGTTCGCGTTGCTCAGCCCGCTCCATCAGCTTGAAGCTGTCCAAGGAAGCGTCGCCGCTGAAACTGAGTGACTCGGCGGCGTCGGTCGGCGGCAGTTTCAACTCCCCTTTTGCATCCAGATTGCCGGAGCGCAATTCCAGTCGCGGGAAATCAGGCAGATAGCCCAGCACATCGCGTAAAGGCAGCGCGGAAAGATCCACCTGCAGCACCGCAGCAGTACTGGCGGGAATGACCTCGCCTTGCATGGACAAACGGGCGCCAGCATTGATGCCGGTCTGAAGCGTCACCGGCACCGGCCGGTCCATATCCAGGCCGATTCCGCTGGCGGTCAGCGAAAGCGGCTTCAGCCGGAAACGTGCCGCCGGTTTGACGGCCTTGTCCTCGAAATCCACGTCGGCGTTTTCCAGCACCAGCTGTGCCAAGTCGAATCGCCACTCATTGTTTGCGACGGTTGCATTCTCTTCTTCGGTGCTATGGGGAGTGCTATCGGACGGAAATAGCTGCTGCAGGTTCAAGCTGCCGTCGGCCTGCCGCCAAACCACGGCCTTCATGCCGTCGATTCGCATCGCATCGATGGCGATCTCCTGCTTGGCCAGGGAAACCCGCGTGTTATCCAGCGTCACCGATGGCAAGGTCACCCAGTCCGCCCGCAGGCCTTTGCTCCTCAGTGCGAGCGCGGTCGCCGATGCTTGGGACAATTGCGCTTCCAACTGCATCCCCGCTTTGGCTGGTGCCGAAAACCGATAGCGGCCCGCCAAATCGAAGCGGCCTGCGCTCAGCTCCATCGGCAGCTCTTCGCTGAGGAACTCATAGACGTTGCTGGCCTGCAAACCTTCGATATTCAGCGTTCCGTCCGAAGCGAACGGCTGCAGCGACAACGAGCCCTGCCAGTCGAGGCTTTCCCCTTTGTCGCCTTTGGCGTGCAACTGGAACCCGGCGCCGGACGCCATCGTGCGGAAATCGCGCAGGTCGAACTTGATCGGTGAAAGCCGCTTGGTGGGGGTGAGCCGGCGGCTGTGATCGGCGAAATCCAGGCCGCCGCGAGTGACAGTGAGCCGACGGATCCAGAGCGCCGGCGGCGGTCCGTCGTCCTGGCTCTTCGGCAGCAGATCGCCCAGATTCAGTGAACCATCCGGCCGGATGATCGCCTGGGCATAGGGAGCTTCCAGTGAAATTTCCCGGAAGGTATAGGCGCCCTCCCACAAGGAAGACACCTGAAAATCCGCGGCTAGCCGTTGCCAGGCCACCAGCGGCTGGCCGGCGCTGTTTCCGGGCTCTCGGATCGCCATATCGGCGATTTCGGCGCGAAAGGTGAACGGGTTGAAGCGTATTTCGCCCAGGCTCAACGACTTGCCCAGTTCGGTGCGCACGTAATCGATAGCGTGGCTGCGCGCCAGCCACGGGACACCCCAAAAACCAGCCGCGGCATACAGCCCCACCACCGATGCCAGCACAAGGCTGAGCAGGAGCAACCGACGCCGGATCCACTTCCACATGGCTCATCCTCCCGATAGGCCCCGCGGAAGGATCCTCCGCGGCGCCAGCGCTGCGAAAACGGCTTGCCGTCGGACTGTAGCAGCTCATTGCCGGCTCACGTCACCCGCATCGTCGGTGGTGTGCAGAGCAGGCATCGGTCATGCCTGCTAGGATCGCTCTGTTTGCCTGGCACGTCGCCCTGCGCGAACCCCCTTCCCCACTCACGAACTGGCCCTGACTACCGTGTCTTTCTTTGCATCCGTCGAAACCGTTCCCGGTGATCCGATCCTGGGATTGACCGAGGCTTACAACGCCGATACCCGCCCCGGCAAAGTGAATCTGGGCGTTGGCATCTACTACGACGAACAGGGCCGCATTCCGCTGCTCGACTCCGTCCGCACCATCGAACAAGCGCTGGCCGCCCAGGCGCGCGCACGCGGCTATCTGCCCATCGACGGGCTCCCTGCCTACAACCTGGCGACCCAGAAACTGCTATTCGGGGCGCAATCGGCTGCGTTGGACGCCGGTCGTGTGGCGACCTCGCAGACCGTAGGCGGCAGCGGAGCGCTGCGCATCGGCGCCGACTTCCTCAAGCGCGTACTGCCGCAGGCGAAAATCGCGATCAGCAGCCCTAGCTGGGAAAACCATCGCGTGGTGTTCGCCGCTGCGGGTTTCGAGGTCAGCGACTACCGCTACTACGACCCGGCGACGCACGGTTTGGATTTCCCCGGCATGTTGGCCGACCTGGCCGCGTTTGAGCCCGGTACTGTCGTGCTGCTGCACGCCTGCTGCCACAACCCGACCGGTGTGGACCTGACTGCTGCGCAATGGAAGCAAGTCGTCGACCTGATCAAGGATCGTCAGCTACTGCCCTTCATCGACATGGCCTACCAGGGTTTCGACCAAGGCACTGATGCCGATGCCACCGCGGTTCGCCTGTTCGCCGATTCGGGTGTGGGCTCGTTCCTGGTTGCCAGCTCCTATTCCAAATCGTTTTCGTTGTACGGCGAACGCGTGGGCGCGTTGTCGGTCGTCGCGGCCGACCGCGATGAAGCCAAGCGCGTGCAGTCGCAGATCAAGCGCACCATCCGCTCCAACTATTCCAGCCCGTCCACGCATGGAGGCGCGCTGGTGGCGGGCGTGTTGAGCAGCGATGAGTTGCGAGCACAGTGGGAAAACGAACTGGGCGGCATGCGCGAACGCATCCATGCCTTGCGCGCCGGGTTGGTGAGCAAGCTGGCAGCGCTGGGCGCACCGGAGTTCGGCTTCATCCAGCAGCAGGCCGGTATGTTCTCGTACTCAGGCTTGACCACCGCGCAGGTGGATCGCCTACGTGAGGAATACGCGATCTACGCCATCGGCACCGGCCGCATCTGCGTGGCCGCGCTGAGCCATCAGAACCTGGACAAGGTGGCCAAGGCGGTTTACTCGGTTAGTCGCTAACGGGCCTCGACACGGCACCATGTAGGAGCGGCGTCCTGGCTGTTGTAGGAGCGCCGTCCCGGCGCGAGCTCTTTCCATCAGATCGCGACAAAAGCGAAGAGCTCGCGCCGGGACGGCGCTCCTACAAAAGCCGCGACGCCGCTCCTACCGTCGTTCAACCTACCGAGACGCTACGCTTCCAACCGCAATCCGCTGTCTGCATCGAAGCAATGCACGCAGCGGCCGTCCACCACCATGCGCAGGTTTTCGCCGGGTTCCGGCAGTGCGCGTGGCGAGACTCGCGAAACCAGCAACTGATCATCGTAGCTGAGATTGACGAATATCTCGTTGCCTACCGGCTCGATCGCTTCGACCCGCGCTTCGAAACCAGCGTCGTCCACCCAAGAAGGCTGCAGATGCTCGGGGCGTACGCCGATGGCGATCGTCCTGCCCTGCCATGCTTGTGGCAACTGCGCGTGCGCCAACGGCACCACGGCGCCGCCCTCCAGCGTCAGGCAGGGCCGCTCGCCACACGTCAATTCGCCGAGTAGCACGTTCATCGCAGGACTGCCCAGAAACCCGGCGACAAACAGATTGGCCGGTTTCTCGTACAGCGCCATCGGCGTGTCGATCTGCTGGATCTGCCCGTCCTTTAGCACCACGATGCGTTGCCCCAACGTCATCGCCTCTACTTGGTCATGCGTGACATAGACCATGGTGGCTCCCAGCTGGCGATGCAGCCGAGCGATTTCGGTACGCATGGAATGGCGCAGCTTGGCATCCAGGTTGGATAGCGGCTCATCCAACAGGAAGACCGCAGGCTCGCGGACCAGCGCGCGCCCCAACGCCACCCGCTGACGCTGGCCGCCAGACATTTCGCGCGGCAACTTCTGCAGCATGTGGGTCATGCCCAGCGTTTCGGCGGCGGCGGCCACGCGTTGTTCGATCACGGCCTTGGGATGGCCCCGCAGCTTCAGGCCGAACGCCAGGTTCTCCGCCACGGTCATGTGCGGATACAGCGCATAGCTTTGGAAAACCATGGCGATATCGCGATCCTTGGGCGCCACCTGATTGACGACGCGGTCGCCGATGGACAGCGCGCCTTCGGAAACTTCCTCCAACCCGGCGATCATCCGCAGCAACGTGGATTTGCCGCAACCGGACGGCCCCACCAGCACCATCAGTTCGCCGTCGGCAACCTCGAAACTGGCGCCGTGCACGGCCACTTGGCCGTTGTCGTACACCTTGCGCACGCGGTCGAGTTGAACACTAGCCATCATTGCTCCGGTCGGGTCGCGCCCGTTTTCACCATGTCACTGCCCCCGGGCCCTCCCCAGTGACAGGCGAAGCCCGAAGGCATCCGCTGCGTCAATGGAAAATCCAGTTGGACATTCCGTCGCTGCCACAACCTTCATTTTTCACGTCGTGACGTTCGCTATTCTGCCATGTAATCGTTTTCACGACGTGCACCATAGGACTGCTCTGGAGAACTACGCCGATCCGTACCAATGACGGACCACCGCGACAATATGCCAGTGTTCCGCGCGACATCGACGCAACAACACTAGTTGCCTATCGATCCAAGCAACCGACTTGCCACGCAACGCGATGACGCCGTGGATAACAGCCGGCCGGCCGCTGCATATCCATGGCGCGCACAGGGATACCAAAACGCAAGCGGGCGGCACCGGTTCCCGCGCGTTATCATCCAGCGGCTGTCGGCCGACCATCATGGCTATCCCACTTGAGCAGAGGAAGAGCGAAGCGAATGCAGCGGAATACTTTCTGCAGTTATCACCTGATCAATAAGTACTTCTGCGCATGAATAGCGAAGCCAGGGTTCTTCTTGCCGATATCGGCGGCACCAATGCGCGTTTCGCGCTGGCCGATACCAGCACTCCCGAGCCGCTGCTGGTAGACAGCGTACGTGAGTTCGCAGTGGCGGATTTTCCGTCTTTGGCCGATGCCGCGCAGCATTACCTCAGCGAGACCAACGCCGTCGCGCAGAACGGCGTGTTCGCCGTGGCGGGTCGGGTGGACGGCGATGAAGCCCGAATCACCAATCATCCCTGGGTCATCTCGCTGCACCGTACCCGGCAGGCACTGGGCTTCGATGGCCTGAAATTGGTCAACGATTTCGCCGCCCAGGCCATGGCCATTTCGCTGCTGACGCCGCGCGATGTGGTGCCGATTGGCGGCGCTCGGTGGGCGCCCGCCCCGCTTTCCCAGCCACGCACTTATGCCGTAATCGGTCCCGGCACCGGTCTTGGCGTAGGCGGCCTGATCATCCGCGATGGCAAGTGCTACCCGCTGGAGACCGAGGGTGGCCACGTCAGTTTTCCGCCAGGTACCCCGGAAGAAATCGACATCCTGGAGCGGCTATCGGCGCAGTTCGGCCGGGTTTCCAACGAACGCCTGATCTGCGGACCGGGCTTGGTCAACCTGTATCGCGCGCTGAGCGAAATCGCCGGCGAAGATCCCGGCCCACTGCAACCCGCCGACGTCACCGCGCGCGCCGCGGGCGGCGATCCGCGCTGCATGCGGGCACTGGATGTTTTCTGCGCCGTGTTCGGGGCGATCGCTGGCGACCTGGTGCTGACGCTGGGAGCGTGGGACGGCGTATTCCTGACCGGCGGACTGGTGCCGAAGTTGCTGACTTCGCTGCAGCATTCCGGCTTCCGCGCCCGTTTCGAACACAAGGGCCGGTTCTCGCCCACCATGGCACGCGTGCCGACGTTGGCCATCCTGCATCCCCGTCCCGGCCTGTTGGGCGCAGCCGCCTATGCGGTGGAAGCATTCGGCCCGGCGAAACCATGACGTGCAGGTCTTGCAAGGGAAGCGATCCGTGGCCGCAGCTTCCGTCGCGATCGCAGGTCGGTGACGAATGCTGTTTTCACGAACGCTTTTCGTGCGAATCGGAACTGCGCGTCTAATTGATTCGGAATAAATTCACCTTGAAATCGACCGAATCAATTCCCCCACCCTTGCCCTCCCCCGCAATGCGAGGGAGGGAAAAGGGAAGGCACTCAAACAAGTTGAGTGCCACATCGATATGCACACCGATACACGTGCGTTGAATGGTCTTTCTTTGGTCGCTTTCACCGTCAGCGCAAAGCAAGTAGAAAGTAGAATGCCTATTCAGTCAGCTTCCACGTCCACGCACGTCTCCGCGCGCTCCGTCGTTCTTCCTCGTTCTTTTTCCGCCGCGACTTGCTCGACGTGCAGCCCGCAATCTCCCTATCCCGTTTCGGGCAAATGGAAATTACCTGGCGCGGCAACGATAAATAGACGCAATCCCCACGTTTCGCAGCCTAGCCTACGCCAATGAGCCTGCATCCCCGCATTCAAGAAATCACCGAACGTATCCGCCAGCGCAGTGCGCCATTGCGTCGCGCCTATCTGGACGGTATCGACGCCACCCACCTTGACGGCCCGCAGCGCACCCGCCTGAGCTGCGGCAACCTGGCCCACGCCTTCGCCGCCTGCGGCCCGACCGACAAAGGCCGGCTGCGCGCCGACGTAACGCCCAATCTGGGCATCGTCACGTCGTACAACGACATGCTGTCGGCGCACCAGCCGTTCGAGCACTACCCGGACATCGTGCGCGACACCGCCCGCGCGCTCGGCGCGACGGCGCAAGTCGCTGGCGGAGTGCCTGCGATGTGCGATGGCGTCACCCAAGGCCGTCCCGGCATGGAGCTGTCGCTGTTTTCGCGCGACGCCATCGCCCAGGCGACGGCCATCTCGCTGAGCCATGACATGTTCGATGCCGCGCTGTATTTGGGCGTGTGCGACAAGATCGTCCCCGGTTTGCTGATAGGCGCGCTCGCGTTCGGACATCTGCCGGCGGTGTTCGTGCCGGCCGGTCCCATGACGCCGGGCATTCCGAACAAGAAAAAAGCCGAAGTCCGCGAGCGCTACGCCGCCGGCGAAGCCACCCGCGAAGAACTGCTGGAAGCCGAATCGGCCAGCTATCACGGTCCGGGCACTTGCACGTTCTACGGCACCGCTAATTCCAACCAGGTGTTGCTGGAGGCGATGGGCCTGCAGTTGCCCGGCAGTTCCTTCATCAATCCCGATCAGCCGCTGCGCGAAGTGCTGACCCGCGCCGCGGCGGAGCGCGCCTTGCGCATCACCGCGTTGGGCAGCGACTACCGTCCCATCGGGCATCTGGTCGACGAGCGCGCCATCGTCAATGCCATGGCTGCGTTGATGGCGACCGGCGGCTCCACCAACCACACCATCCATTGGGTGGCAGTGGCGCGTGCCGCGGGCATCGTGCTGACCTGGGACGATATCGACCTGATTTCGCAAACCGTGCCGTTGCTGGCACGCGTGTACCCCAACGGCGAGGCTGACGTGAATCGCTTCGCCGCAGCCGGTGGTATCCAGTTCGTATTCCGCGAATTGCTGGAAGCCGGCCTGATGCACGACCTGCCGACCATCGTGCCCGGCGGCATGCGCGCGTATTGCGACGAGCCACGCTCCAATGACGGCCAACTGGACTATGTGCCGGGCCTGGCCAAGAGCGCCGACGAAAGCGTGGTGCGTCCGGTGTCGCAGGCGTTCGAACCGCAAGGCGGCTTGCGCCTGCTACGCGGCAATCTGGGCCGGGCATTGATCAAGACTTCAGCCGTGAAGCCCGAGTACCGCCATATCGAAGCGCCTGCCGTGGTCGTGGACGATCCCCGCGCCTTGAACAAGCTGCATGCGGCCGGCGTGCTGCCGCAGGATTTCATTGCGGTGGTGCGCTACCAAGGACCTCGCGCGAACGGCATGCCCGAACTGCATTCGCTGGCGCCGCTGCTGGGCTTGCTGCAGAACCAAGGCCGGCGCGTGGCGCTGGTCACCGACGGTCGCCTCTCTGGCGCATCAGGAAAAATTCCGGCTGCGATCCACGTTACTCCCGAAGCTGCACGCGGCGGGCCACTGGGCAAGCTGCGCGAAGGCGACATCGTTTGCCTGGACGCCGAAGCCGGCATCCTGGAAGTACGCGTGTCCGCCGAGGAATGGGCACTACGCGAACAGGCACCGAATACCACGCCGTCCGCACTCGACATCGGCCGTAGCTTGTTCGCAGTAAGCCGCGACGTAGTGACCCCCGCCGACCAGGGGGCGTTGTCGATTTCCTGCGGACCGCCGTATCACAACGGCACCTGGGAATACGATTCGGAATACGAACTAGGTGACCTGGCCGTGGCAGCCGAAGCGCCGCACGAAGCCAAGGACGCCTAGCAGACCCGTAGAGCGGAGCTTGCTCCGCTGTTCTTGGTTGGCTTGAAGCAAAAAGCAGCGGAGCAAGCTCCGCTCTACAATTCGCAGCAACGCACGCACCAAACACATTGCTCCTGGATCGCGAAACCACATGACCATCGAAGCCCGCCAGCAGAAAGCCGAACAACTCCTCCGCGCCGCCGGCATCCTGCCGGTGGTCACCGTGCACACGCTGGATGAAGCGCGCAAGGTTTCCGAGGCGCTGCTGAAAGGCGGGCTGCCGGCCATCGAGTTGACCCTGCGCACTCCGGTTGCGATGGAAGCGCTGGCGATGTTGAAGAAGGAACTGCCGGATATTGTGATCGGTGCGGGCACCGTGTTGACCACCAAACAGATCGAGCAATCCATTGCCGCTGGAGCGGACTTCCTGGTTACGCCAGGCACGCCCGCGGACATGGCCGATGCATTGGCCAAAGCACCCATCCCGGTGGTACCGGGCGCGGCAACGCCAACCGAGCTGCTGTCGCTGATGGCGCGCGGCTTCCGCGTTTGCAAACTGTTCCCCGCCTCCGCCGTGGGCGGGCTGTCGATGTTGAAAGGCCTGGCCGGCCCGCTGTCCGATCTCAAGATCTGCCCGACCGGCGGCATCACCGAAGACAACGCAGCCGATTATCTGTCGCAACCGAACGTCGTCTGCATCGGCGGTTCATGGATGGTGCCCAAGGCATGGCTGGACGCCGGCGACTGGGACAAGGTCACCGAAAGCTCCGCCAAAGCCGCCGCTATCGTGAAGAAAGCCCGCGGCTGATCGGCTCACACGTCAGCCGCTCTTTCCTTGCAGGAGCGGTATTTGCTTTTGTAGGAGCGGCGTCCCGCCGCGAGCTCTTCCTGCCATGTTTCGCAGAAGCAAAAAAGTCGCGCCGAGACGGCGCTCCTACAAGTGTTTCCTCCGGGAACGACGCCACACTGCCCTTCGCAATAGAACCGAAAGATCAGCGCGCGATTACCATCGCGAAGCGCGCACGCTTCCATAGCACCGCTTGCAGCACAAACCACGCGACCAGCAGCAGACCCAGCTGCCATTCCAGCGCGTTTTCCAGATGATCTTTCAACACAGCATCCGTCAGCACCAGGCTGGCGATGACGTTTCCCAGTCCCAGCGCCAGCATGGCCACGCAGATGGCCAACATCGCACTACCGATTCCTGCCATCAACTTCCCTTCTCGCCTCGCCAAGCGAAGAAACAGCAACTGCGCCAGGAATCCGAAACCGAAATACACCACCACGCCGTACCGGCGTAGGAAACGATAGATCTCGCCTTCGGTACCCAGGAAAGTCGTATAGATCGCCAGTGCCAGCGCAGAGAGCGCACCTAGAACGAGCATCGCGTCCGCCACCACATCCCGGGCACGCTCAGGTCGCCGCAACCATGCACGCGCCAGCCACCAGTTCAGCCCGTGCAACAACGCGCAAGGCAACACCGCCAGACGAAACAGCGAATTGCCCAATCCATGCCGCGCCGCGCGGCTGATCGATGTGCAGCCGTCCCAATACGGCACGCAAGCGGGAATATGTCCCTGCTGCATCGAGAGCCACCATGCCAGATGTACGGCACCCAGAAACAACAGCGCGATCGACAGCGGCAGCGGCCAGAGTGGCGTGGATCGAATGGATTCGGGCATACCTGATAATGCCTATTGACATCAGCGTGGCGACTTTAACCCACCAGGAGATGGTTGACCTTCGTAGAGCGGAGCTTGCTCCGCTGCTTTTTCCCGCAAGACAACGTGCGAAGAGCAGCGGAGCAAGCTCCGCTCTACGAAGGCTCTCCGGCTCTCATCGGACCTCGATCACCACTTTGGCCGGCAACTCATTGATACGCAGTTCGCCATTTTTCCATTCGGTGTCGCGCCCGTTGATGCGGGTCGAGCCCGGTGCTGTCGAGTACGGCCACGGCAGTATCAGGCCACCTGACGGCACGTCCAGACCAGCAGCAATTTCCAGGGTGACTGCTCCACTGGCGCGGCGCAGCGAATAATCCGGCTTGCCATTCGGCGTACGCAAGCCTTCAATCGCGATGCCCTCGCCTTCCAGCCAGCCCGTCGGTACGCCCGCCGCCAGCACGATGCTGTCGTCGACCTCGCGTACGTAGGCGAACATGTCCAGCGCAGAGCGGACGAAGTCCGACGCTACCCAGGCGTGCGGAAGGTCGCCAACGAAAAAGGGTTTGCGTGGAGTACGCGATACCACTTCGGCCCATTGATTCCAGGCCGTTGGCGCACGGTCCTTGAAGAAGAAGTCGATCGCCTGCCACGCCCGCTCACGCCACCCCAGCCGCACGAAAGCCGCCACGTTGCGCCATTCGTACGGCGTGTAATCCTTCCAGTCGCGCTTGCCGTCACGGCGTTGCTCGAAATCGCGCCAATAACGCTCGAAAGTGCTGTTCAGAAGCGTTGGCGGTAGCCGCCCCTGTTCACCGCCAGGTGCCAAAGCGATCGTCGTGGATGTCGCGTCAAAATCGCCCAACTCCGCCGAACCCGGCAAGTAGTCGATGTCGTGCTGTTCGACCGCAGCATCCAGAGAGGCATAAAGATCTTCGCGGAACTGATCGCGAGACGCCGCGAACTTCGCGGTTTCGGATTTTCCCAGCCATCTCGCTACATCGACTGCATCCTTGTAGCCGCGCAACGCCCAGAAGTTGTCCCAGTACGAATGCACCGGCTTGGCCGAGTAGCCTTCGTGACTGATCGACGCGGGCATCATGCCGTAGAAGGCCGGATTAACGCGGCGGTTGGCTTCGGTGCGCTCGCTCAAGCGCAGTTCTTCCATATAGCCGAACGCCTTGCGCACGTGCGGCCACATTTTCTTCAGGAAGGCATCGTCGCCGGTATAGCGGTAGTACTCGGCGATATTGAAGATGAGTTCGCCGTGGCTGTCGTTCTCCGGCACCGGATCGCTGCCACGGTCGTCTACGCAACAAGGGACTTTGCCGTTGTCGAACTGATACGGCGCGTACCAATCCACGTATTCCTTCACCACGTCCTCGCGGCCCATTCGCAGCAGGCCTTCGGAAATCATCGCGCCATCGCGTATCCAACTGCGCGAGTACGAACGCGTACCTGGTTGCAGACGCGGGCCAATGCGCGAGATCAGCATATGCGCGGTTGCTGTGCGCAAAGTGTCGGCTACCGCCTGCCCTTGTGGTGGCAAACGCAGCTTCACGCGGTCCAGCTTGCCACGCCATTCTTCGGCGACCATATGCTGGTTGGCCTGAGCTTGGCGCGCGGAAATGAAGCCGCTCTCCGTGTCGTCGCCGAATCCGCCCGTCATAGGTGCAAGCAAAGCAACTTCGTAGCTCTGCCCAGGGCTCAGGTGCACGCGATACAGCACAGCCCCAGAGGCTAGTCCTTCGACGTCGCGCGCCTGCGCAGGGCCGGATCCAGCGGCCTGGGCAAACTCCGCCTTGCCCATTCGCACGATCTGCGGCCAATGCCTTTCCGCAACCTGCCACACCGCACCGCCCGCATCGAAGCTGCTGGCAAACGCCGCATCCGGCACCGTTCCCAATCGCACTCGCGGCCGTCCATTGACCACGATGTCGCGCTCTTCGATCGACAATTCGTCGATGCGGCTCACGCCACCTACCGTGTTGAGGAACTGACTGGGCGGGTTGACCTGCATCGGCCGCGTCGCCAGGACAAAAACGTAGTCCTGCGGCGAAGAAGTGGTATTGACCAGTCGATACCGCGCCACCAACTGGGATTCTTCGCGTGTGCCTTGTGCGAAAGCAGTGACCTGCAGATTGAAGGTGGGATGCTGCCAATCCACTTGGGGAATCGGCAAATAGCCGTCCTGCAACGACTGCGTGATGGTGGCGTCGGCCCACGTCGTCAGCCGGCCATCCGCTATCACGAGCGGTTCGACGCTGAAGCCACCTTTGCCAAACTCGATGGCGCCGTCCTCTCCGATCAAGCCTTGCTCTTCGCCCCCATCGATGCCGACGATGGTCCAATAGGGCTGCTGACCACTGAAGCCGCGCGGATACCAGCCGCGTGGCGCGTCTTGGGCGACCGATTTGATGAAATCGTTGAGCGTCGCAGCGAAGGCCAGCGGCTGCACCTGCATTTCGACAAGACTCGCGGAAGAGGCCGGTCCGTCGCCCAGCGTCAGCCGAATGTAGCGCGCCTCCGACTCTGGCAATCCCAGATAATCGGTGCCGCCGTTGCCGTCCACCACAGTGCGTACATCACGCCAGGTTTTACCGTCGTCCGACAGCTGCACCAGATAGGTCGAGGCGTACTCGTCCTCTTTCCAAGTCAGCTTAAGGCCACCGAATTCGCGTACTCGTCCGAGATCCAGCGTCAGCTGTGGATCCACGTTGGCTGCGAAGTCGGAACTCCATACGGTGGCTGCATTGTCATCGGCGGCATGCGAAGCGGCGCTGCCCGGCATACTGGCGTTGGCGCTTGCAACCCCGCGTAGCGGCGCGCCATCGTCGACGGGTAGTGGCTGGAGCATCAGGTCATCGAAACATACCGAGCCCTTGCCGCCGACGTTGTTATAGATGGTGAACTCCAGCTTGGCGCTGCTGCGCAGCGTTTTATCCGGATCGGGACCCCAGGCTTTGTCGATGTGCCGCCGCTTGTAGCGGACGGTTGTCCACTGCGGCGGATAATCGTACTTGGGCCGATTGACCCACCACACATTGTCGCCGCTGGCGTCCACCAGCTTGAATTGCAGGTCGTTGCGCGGCGAGTCGCCACGTAGCTGAAACACGAACTGATAGTTCGGCGGATAGTCCAGCGGCAGATCCCGCTGGATGCCAGCGTGACCGGATACACCATTGAAGTTGTAGTCCAGGCAAAGTGCTTTGCCGCTGGTTCCGTCGACCTGACGGATGCTGCCGCTGACCTGATTGGAGGTCACCACGCGCCAGGCCGCAGGGTTGCTGAAGTCGTCGAGAATGCGTGTGGCCGGTTGAGCCATGGCAGTGAGAGGCAACGCAAGCGCCAGCAACGCCGCGCAAATCTTCCCATTCATACGCAGAATCTTCACCCCTTCACACTCCCCAGCAGCAAACCTTGGATGTAGTACCGCTGCAACACCAGGAACAACAGCAGCACCGGCATAACCGTCACGACCGATCCGGCCATCATCAGCTCATAGTCCATCACGTGTTCTCGCGAAAGCGACGCCAACGCGACTGGCAAGGTTTGCAGCTTATCGTCGCTCAGTACGATCAACGGCCACATGAAATCGTTCCATGCGCCCAGGAAGCTGAAGATGGCCAGCGTCACCAGAATCGGCTTGAGTCCCGGCAGTACGATCTGGAAGAAGATGCGCGCCTCGCTGGCGCCATCGATGCGCGCCGCCTCCAGCAGTTCGTCGGGAATGGAGCGCGAGTACTGGCGCACCAGGAAAATGCCGAAAATAGCCGCCATACCGGGCACGATAGCGCCGGCGTAGGTGTTTACCAGTCCCATCTGTTTCAACAGCAGGAACAGCGGCATCATCGCTACCTGCGCCGGTATGACCAGGGCCGCCAGCAACACACGGAATGTCCTGTCCCGGCCTTTGAAGCGCAATTTGGCGAAGGCATAGCCGGCCATGGTGTTGAACAACAGCGACAGCAGCATCACGCTGGTAGCCACGATGAAACTGTTGGCCAGATAGCGACCCATTCCCGCGCGCACGAACAGTTCGCGATAGTTATGCAATGTGGGAGCGGATGGCAGCAGCGGCGGCGGGAAGTGTCCGGCTTCGCCCGTCTGCATGAAGGACACCGACAACATCCACAGCAATGGCCCCAGGCTGATGATCGCAAGCAGCACCAACAGGGTGTTGACGATTATCGTGGCGGCGCGGTGATTCATGCCTTGGCGTCCGTCGCTGCGCAGGGGCGGCTTCCGATTGGTAGGAGCGCCATCCCGGCGCGAGCTCTTCCCATAAGATCGCGATAGAAGCGAAGAGCTCGCGCCGGGATGGCGCTCCTACACAAAGCGGTGCTATGTGAGGTTCCACACCAGGCAGCCATACACGCCGCGTTCGCCCATACGCCTCTCATTCCACGCCCCGCTTGCGGGCAATCCACAACAGACCGCTAGTCACCACCATCATCAACACGAACAGCAGGAATGCCACCGCCGAAGCGTTGCCCAGGCTCCACCACTTGAAGCCTTCTTCGTACATCAGATACAGCACGCTCTTGGTACTTTCCAACGGACCGCCTTGTGTCATCACATAGGGTTCGGCGAATAGTTGGAAGTAGCCCGCCATGGTCAATATACCGACCAGCAACATGACCGGGCCCAGCATCGGCAGCGTCACGTGACGGAATTGCGCCCACCGTGATGCGCCATCGATCCTCGCGGCTTCGTATAGATCTTCTGGAATGCTTTGCAGTCCCGCCAGGAAGATGATCATGTTGTAGCCAAAGTTCTTCCACACCGCGAACAGGATGATCGTCGGCATGGCCCAGTGCGGATCGCCCAGCCAGTCGATGGGATCGACTCCAACATACGACAATCCCCAGTTCACCAGCCCATACTTGGTGTGGAACAGGTAACGCCAGATCACCGCAACCGCTACAACGGTCGTCACCACCGGCGCAAAGAATGCCGTGCGAAAGAAACCCTTGAACCGCCCGAGCTTGGAGTGCAGAAGCAATGCCGCGCCGAGGGACAATGCCACCGACAGCGGTACGCCCACGATGACGAAATACAAGGTGTTGCCTAGCGACTTCCAGAACAGCGGATTCTGCAAGAGCCCAGCATAGTTGCCGAAGCCGACAAAGCGCAGATTGCCGATATCCGCCAGCGCGTAGATATCGAAGTCGGTCAGGCTGAGTGCCAGCGCCGCCAGCACCGGCAGTCCGAAGAACACCAGAATGACCGTCAATGCGGGCGCGGCGAACATCCACCCCGCCGTCGTCGGCTTCATGGCGCTGCACCTTTGTGTTCAGCCTGGTCCAGCATCCAACGCCGCTTTTCAAGAATGAGATCGGTACGCCGGTCCAACTCCGTTGCGGCCTCATCGACGTCGATACGGCCATTGGCGACCAGTTCCCCCACCAACCGCATTTCTGTCGCGATACGCTCCCATTCCGGCACCTTGGGGGTGGGTACAGCGCGTTCCAGTTGCTCCCGAAACGCCTTGGCGTACGGATCCTCGGCCAAGGCCGGCGTGGTCCAGGGCGAGCGCCGGGGCGGCAGATCGCCCGTCAACGCATGGAACTGTGCCTGCACCTGCGGCGAGGACAGATAGCTGATCAACCGCCACGCCGCGGCCTTGCGCGGCGAATCGCGGAACACCACGAAACTGGTGCCATTGGCCAGTGAAGCGCCCGGACCATCAGGTCCCGGCAATGGCATGGTCATCCAGTCGTCCTGCTGCGACTGCGGCAAGCGCTCCTTGAACTTGGCGATGTTCCAAGGGCCGGAGATGTAGAACGAGAAAAAGCCTTTTCCAAATTCATCCCAGACATTGGATATCTGGGTGCTGGTGGCGAGTGGCGCCCATCGCTTGTCAAACATCTCCTTGTAGAAGCCCAACGATTGCTTGAAACCAGCGCTGCGGAAATTTCCGTAGCGGCCATCATCGCGAAGCAGCGGCTCGGGCTGCTGTATCGCCAGGCTCAGCAGTGGCTCGAACTCGTTCAACGGCATCAGGATGGCGTAGTTGTCTGGCCCCACTTCGCGCTTCACTGCGGCCATGGCAGTTCGCCACTCGTCCCAGCTTTTCGGTGGCTGGTGGATCCCGGCTTTCTGCAGCATATCGGTACGATAGAACGGCAGCCGCGTTTCCACATACCACGGCACCGCATAGACACGTCCATCGACCACGCCGCTATCCCACACGCCGGGAAAGAAGTCGCCGGCATCGAAGTTGGACGTGGCGGCGATTTCATCGTCCAGCGGTTCCAGCGCACCCAACGCGGCGAATTCCGGGATCCACGTATTGCCCAGCGGGCAGACGTCCGGCAGTGCATTGCCCGCGAAGGCCGTCAGCAATTTCTCATGCGCGGACAACCACGGCAGCAGTTGCAAATCGACTTTGATATCGGGATTGCGTCGCTCGAATTCCGGCAACAGCTTGGCGACCACCTCGCCTTCGTACCCCATCACCCAAAAAGTGACCACTTGGCGGGAATCGCGCTCGCGTGCGCAGCTGGCGATCGTCGCGGCCATCAGCAGAGTCAGCAGCGCCAGGCAGCCGCGCATCAGGCGCTCCTTCGAGGCAAGGAGACGCCCGATGCGTGCTGAAGAGAACGGCGACATCGGTAAAGCTTACTGCGGCGGCTGCTGGACGGGCACCGGAGGAACACGTTCGGCTTGTTCGGCCTGGGCGGCACGCGACTCCGCGGTACCCAACGCTCGCGCAGCCGCGGCTTCCGGGTCGGCCTGAGGCTGGGGCTCCACCGGAGCGCCAGGCGGCGTCAGCCAGCCGCCCTGGAACCCCGCACGCTCCAATCCACGGCGGATATGCGGGTTCTTCTTCATCACGTTCCAAACGAACTCGCTACGGTAGTTCGCGATCATGGTGAGGATCGGTCCCTGATCGATGCCGATGTAGTCGCCCGATACCCAGCCCTCGCCCGGCACGATACGGCCGGTCTTTAGCGGAATGTCGTATTCGAAACTGGGGTTGAACGCGTCCAGGAAGCCGTAGCTGGAATACAGATATTCGCCGTAGCGTCTGTGCAGCTCCTCGGTGGCCGGGATGACGATTTCCGGCGCGAACGGCAACGAGGCCACCGCCGCCGTCGGCGCGATGGTGCCATCGTCGAAACTGGAACGCAGACCTGCGCCGCGCGCGAAGTAATGGCGGAACTGGCGTTGTTCGCCACGGTATTCCTGCAACGTATTCTGCGGGCCGTCGCTGGCGGTCAAACCCCACACGTTCTTCCCATAGCCTTTCCATTTCATCGGATTTTCGATGGCATAGGAACGATGGGCGTAGGCGGCGCGGCGGCTGTTCTCGAAATAGTCGATGCCCCGCTCGCGCATGTAGTCGTCCTGGATGCCGCGGAAATCAATCCAGACGTGACTGTACTGGTGCCCAAAGAGCGGACCGAACGACAGGTATTCCTGTCCCTGGTACACGCCCCATATGTCGGTATTGCTGCGGGACCATACCTGCCACGTGTCAGGATCGACGGGATGCGTCGGCGACGCCAGCGCCAGGACGTAGAGCATCATCGCCTCGTCGTAGCCCTTCCAGTCGTGATTGATGAAGCCGCTTTCCGGGTACCAGCCCATCGCCACCAGCGGCTTACGCTGCTGCATCCAGTTCCAATCGACACGCCTGTAGAGCTCTTCGGCAATATCGCGGATCTCCTTCTCGCGAGAGTCGCCGCCATCGTAATAGGACTGCGCGAACAGCACGCCCATCATCAGTATCGAGGTATCGATGCTGGAGAGCTCCACCCAACTGGCGTAGCGGTGGCCACTCTGCATGTCCAGGAAGTGATAGTAGAAGCCCTTGTACCCGCCCCTGCCGGTATTCCCCGGCCCCTGCTTCACATCGCGAAAGAATCTCAGCGTCGTCAATGTGCGGTCGACCGCCTGGGTACGCGCGATCCAACCGTTCTCAATACCGATGGGAAGCGCAGTCAACGCGAAACCGACCGACGCAATGCTGGCGAATGGCCGCGACGGATAACGGTCCGGCGTAAGCCCGTTGAGCTCGTTGGTGGTATCCCAGAAAAATTGGAACGTACGCCGCTCAATATCGCGGAACAGCGGAGGGAGCTCCGGCTTGGTTGGCGGCGGCGGCGGCGGCTCAGCGACGGGCGGTGGTGGTGGTTCAGCAGGTACAGGCACCACCACGGGTTCCGGTTGCTTTTGGCATCCCGCCACCAGCAGGGTCAACGACAGCGATAGCGCAAAGCCAATAAGCCAGGGCCAACGCCGGGTTTGAGCATTCCTATTCAAGACTGTTTCCTGCTGTAACCGTTTACAATTTTAAACGTAAATAAACCCGCCCACCGAACGGCACCTGAAGGCGCCGTCCCATGGGCGGGCCGCTGTTACCAGTCCAGGCCGAACGCCTTCCCACTAAGGTTTTTAAGAAGATCCGCTTGCCTCCTTCGACATATATGCCAGCCCCAAGGCCGGCCGCCGATCAGTGGACCCCACGGCAGCTCCATAATCTAGAACTTGAAACCCACCTCGACATTCACCGTGCGCGGGAAGTAGAAGATATCGCCGTCCTCGTTGATCTCGACATCCGGGTCGAACTGCCCATTGCTGCCAAAGCCGTTGTAGCGATAGTCCGAATAGTTCTTGAAGTTGAAGGCGTTCAATAAGTTCGCACGGATCGTGAGCTTGGTGTCTCCGCCCATCGCGAATTCCTTGGTGGCTTGGAAATCCACCGTGCGATAGCTGAATATCTTTCCGCCAATCAGGAACTTGCCATTGGCTGGGGGCATGAAGCCGACCAGCTGACAGCGCGAGCCATCCCAATCTTCCACGCCGTAGCAGGCGATGGTATTACGTGGCGTCGGCGTTTCGAGCACGATCTTCGCACCGAACGTGATACCCCACGGTCCATCGATAGATCCTGCTGCGGTAAAACGATGCTTGGGCTGAGTACTCGATTTCACGAACGGCACATACTGCAGCCGGGACTTGTCGAAATAGGCGAATGGATCCTCGGAGTTCGTACTGTTGTGGCGGGCGTGCGTATGCGTATAACCGAAGTTGACGCCCCAACCGGATTCCTTGGTATAGGGCTTCTCGAGCGACAACAGCAACTGCGTGTTGTTGCTCTCCACACCGTTATCGCCAACGATAGTGCCGCCATAGCCTGGTACCGTTTCGCCCCAGGGCTGACTGCCGTTCACGAAGAAAGAGCCATCCGGGTGACGGTTGGCGAGCGTGAAACCGAACCCATCGCGCGACATGATGCGCTGCACGGTGACATCGGTCAGCCACTCGCCAATCTGGTTGGTCATGCCCAGACTGATCTGATCCGCATACGGTGTCTTCAGCTTGTTGTTTAGTAGGAACACCTCGGCACCGCCGCGTCCGGCCAAGGCGGCCCCCAGCTGGTCGACGCCATTGAGATAATTCGGATCCCAAGGTATGCAGAGCGGGGATGCGGCCCCTTCACGTACGCATTCGCCGGTAGCCGGATCCTGGAACTCCAGGCGGACCAGCGATACCGCCGATTTGGTTTTCTCCAGCGCCAAGTCCTTGAACAGGTTGCGGTCGTAAGAGCGGCCCACGCCGCCATGAACCACGTGTTGCTCGTCGGCGTTGATGTCATAGGAGAAACCCAGGCGCGGGGCCCACGCATCCTTGAAGTTTTCGCGATTGCTGCCATTGCTGATGTAATCGTTCGGATTGATCGCATCAATGCCGCCCTTCGTCCAACGATTGACCCAAGGCTCGCCCGGGTTGGCTGGATCGGGGCCATACAACGCCGCCAGATAGTCCGGTGACGTAACGTGATCGGTATAAGCCGGCACGTCCTCATAGTCCCAACGGATGCCCAGATTCAAGATCAGGTGATCATTGACCTCCCAATCATCCTGGATATAGAAGCCATATTGTTTAGCGCTGGTCTTGACTAGCGCGGACTGGCCAGGCTCGTCGAAGGGCGCCAGGAATTCCACGCGATACGGGATGCCTGACACCACACCCGTGGTGGGATCGAACTGATAGGAGAACTGCGGGTTATAAGGTTGGCCATCGCTCGAGGTCAGATCGATGTCCTTGTAGCTGACGCCCATCTTGATGGTGTGATCGCCGTGCCACTGAAAACTATTGAGCGTCAGATCGTTCTGGATGGACCAGCCCTTCTGCACCGCGCTTTTCACGCTGAAGCCATCGGCCGCTCCCAGGTTCAGCAGCGCGTACTCACGTGGCGGCTCACCCGGGACTGCAAAGTCAAACACCGCTATCTTGCGGCCATTGCCGAAGAAAAATGGATTGGGATTGTTCTCGGACTCTTCAGTGGCGACGATCAGTTCATTGAAGAAGCGATCCCCACTATGCTGCCAGCGCAGGTTCGCGCGCTTGTCCTTGTTGATGCGCTGCTGGCCGTGTTCGGGCGTGTCCAGGCCGCCGATGTTGCCTGCCTGGGTTTCGTCGCGGTGCTGGCCGCTCAGTTCCAAGCGGTCCCGTTCGCCAATGTCCCAGCTCAACTTGCCGAAGTACAGGTCTTCCTCAAGAGGAAGATAAGCCGCACCGTAATGGGAACGCAGGTCCTCTGGCAGGAATTCCCAAGCATTGCCGGATTCGGCGGACGGCTGGATGCTGCGCGCATAGATGTTTTCTTTATTCTCGTAGGCGATGAAGAAGTGCATTCGGTCCTTGAGAATCGGTCCGCCCAATGCCACGCCCCATTCCTTGATCTGCGATTTGCCTTTGCCCTCTTCCTCTTCGCTAGGCAGCTTTTCACGCATGCTCTCATCGGTATAGTGATAAAAAGCTTCGCCCTGGAACTCGTTGGTGCCCGAGCGGGTAGCGGCGGTGATGGCGGCGCCGCTGATCTGCCCGTATTCGGCCTTGTAGTTGGAGGTAATGACTTTGTATTCACCGATGGCTAACTGCGGAAATGGATTGCCGCCGCTCGATTGCTGACCGGCGATACCGCCGCGCTCGACATAGCTTTTCTGGCTTACGCCATCGATGAATAGGTTGGTCGAACTGGTGTTGGTCGCACCACTACGCAGCTCAGCTACACCCTGCGCATTGATCTTGAACTGCATGCCGGGGACGGTGTCCGCAAACTCAAGGAAGTTGCGCGTTGCCTGCGGCAATTGCTCGATCTGGCGCTGCGAGATGGTATTGCCCACTTCCGAGGTGCGGACGTCGCGCAACAACGGCGCCGATACTCTTACCGCTTCCAGGTCAGTCGTTCCGGCAGGTGCTGTGGCGGCGGTATCCGGTGCTAGATTCAGGGTCGAGTTCGCCGCCACCGCCAGCGTCACCGTCTTGGAAACACCGCCCGCTTGAACGGTATACGTGCCAGGTGGCAGACCGACAAGGGTGTAAGTGCCGTTGGCGGTAGTCTGTGTTCTTCGCACTGCGCCGGTCGCCACGTTGGTGGCAATGACTTCAGTACTTACCGGCGCACCCGCTACCTGTCCGCGGAGCGTAGCGCCAGTAGACTGCGCGAACGTCGGCATGCTCAGCATCAAACAACTGGCCAGTGCGCAGGTCAAAAGCTTGCGTGTGGGTCTATTGATTATTTTTTGCTTTCTCATCGTGCTCACCCTCCCAAAGGAACTGCAGAATTGCTGGTAAATAGATTTCTGTAATCGGTTACATTCGCAGGCAAAAAAAAGCCCGGGCCGGATCAGGAGTTGCTTGAACCTGGAGTTTTTTGAGTCGAAACACTCGACGCACGGACGATCAATTCGGGTACCAATGTCCGTGGAGCTGGGGAATAGGCGCCTTCCGCATCGATGGCTTCCAGCAGGCTGCTCATCGCCTGCCCGCCCAGTTCAGCGATGTTGACGCGCATGGTGGTCAAGGTAGGGTGAACAAACCGCGCCAATGGAATATCGTCGAAGCCCGCCAGTGCGATGCTGGCGGGTACTCGCACTTCGCTTTCGTTGAATGCATACAGGCAACCCAACGCCATCATGTCGTTGGCCGCGAATACCGCGTCTGGGCGCTGCTCGGCCTGCAGAACGCGTTTACCGGCTTCGTAGCCGGAAGCCTCATCGAAATCGCCCGACAGTTCCCACGGCTCAGAGCCGGGCACATAGCGGCGCAATGCATCGCGGTAGCCGCGCAGTCGCTCGCGTGCGTCGAAGTTGTCTTCGGGTCCGCAGATGAAAGCGATCCGTCGATGTCCGGCTTGCGCCAGGTGCTCGACCATGGCGGCGGCACCACCGTAGTTGTCGATGGAAAGAATCGGATAAGGCGAATCGGGCAAGTACGTATTGATCAGCACTGCCGGTAGTGATGACGGCAGATTGTCGATCAGAAAACCGGGGTCATCCGAATAAGGTGATAGCACCAGCAAACCATCGACACGGCCGCGCATCGCGCGCAACGCCGCGCCCTGCTCTTCCGGATGGCCGTGATAACTGGATACCAACAGATGTTGCCGGCGCGCACGCGCGACGACATCGATGCCGCGAATCAGTTCGGAAAAGAATTCGCCGTAAAGATCAGGCAGCACCACACCAATGGTTTGGGTGTTTCTACTGCTGAGGCTACGCGCTGCCGCGTGCGGCTGATAACGCAGCCGGTCGGCGATTTCCACCACATGCTTACGAACCGCCTCAGCGACGTTCTCATGGCCGTTCAGCGCGCGCGACACCGTTGCCACCGACACATTGGCTTCGCGTGCAACATCCTTGATGGTGACTGCAGTTCGCGCCATTTACCGCCCCTCCGCGGTGATGACTGAATTTAAGTGGCCGGGACTGTAAACGTTTTCATAACACGATGTAAAGCCCATATCGCGGCCGTGGATTATGGGCTGTAAATCAGCAACTTAGCGTCAATAATTTCAAGTTGAAACTGCTGCAGCGCACCAACAAATTCCATTATGTGTGGCATCAAGACATATCTGCTTTTATCCCACGCGTTCTGTTTCCCGCGCAGCATGAGCACGCATCGTCGCGAATGACGCGCAGTAAAACGGAACAAGACGTGGCGAGCCCGTCTTAGCACAGTTGGTTGGAGTAACAAGTTGCCCTTATGGCACCGTTACCGAAAATTTTGCTTCCAGATTGTCGACGGAATTACCACCTGCGAAAACGGTGAATGTTCCCGGCTCCACCACCCGCTTCATATCGGCTCCGTAGAACGCCAGATCATCCGGCGTCAGCGTAAAACTCACCGCCTGAGTCTGGCCGGGCTCCAGATGGATACGGCGGAACCCGCGCAGTTGCTTGACCGGGCGAGTGACGCTGGCCACGTCGTCGCGCACATAGAGCTGCACCACTTCATGACCTGCCCGCTTACCGGTGTTGGTGACGGTCACAGTGACTTCCTGTCGGCCGTCCAGGCTGATCTTCGGCTGCTTCACTGAGATTTTGTCGTAGCGGAAGGTGGTGTAGCTGAGCCCGTGGCCGAACGAATATAGCGGCGTCCACGGCACATCGATGTACTTGGACGTATAGCGCTCATCTTCCTTGGGTGGGCGCCCGGTATTCTTGTGTGCGTAATAAATCGGCACCTGACCTACGTTGCGCGGGAATGTGACCGGCAATTTTCCAGCCGGATTAAAGTCGCCGAACAACACATCAGCGATAGCGGGACCGCCTTCCACGCCAGGAAACCACGCTTCCACGATGGCGGGAATACTTTCGCGTACACCGCCGATCGAAAGCGGCCGGCCATTCAACAACACGACCGCCGTAGGTTTGCCGACTTCGCCGACTGCCAACGCGAGCTTCTCCTGCACGCCGGGCAGATCCAGCGACGTACGATTTCTGGCTTCGGCGCTCATATCCGGGTGCTCACCCAGGAACATGACCACGGCATCGGCTTCGCGCGCGATGCTCACTGCTTTTTCGAAGCCTGAGACGTCATCGTCATCGATCGATGCGCCTTCCGCGAACAACACTTTCGTTTGCGGGCCGACTGCGGCGCGGATGCCGGCCAGCGGCGTGATCGCGTCCTCTGCACGTCCATCGCCTGCCCAGTTGCCCAGCATGGCGGCCGGCAGATCCGCTAGCGGGCCAATCACCGCCAGCGTACGGATATCCTTGGAAAACGGCAGCGTGTCGTTCCTGTTGTCCAGCAGCACCAGTGACTTGCGCGCCATTTCGCGCGCGGCCGCGCGATGTTCCGGCGTCAGCGTGCGCTCTTTTTCGCGTGCGGTATCGCAATACCGATAGGGATCCTGAAATAGCCCCAGCCGGTATTTGGCGCGCAGAACGCGGCGGACCGATTCATCCACATAGGCCAGCGGCAATTTTTTTGCGCGCACGGCGGCAGGCATTTCCTTCTCGTAGATCCGGCTGACCATGTCGACATCCACGCCGGCACGCAGGCTCTGTACGCCTGCCTCGGTGCGATCGGCCGCGATGCCGTGCGCCATGAGTTCTGCGACGCCCGTGTAGTCGCTGACCAGCACGCCGTCGAACCCCCACTCCTTGCGCAGCACGTCCTCAATCAAGCCGCCATTGGCATGCATCGGCACGCCACCCACTTCATTGAAGGCCGCCATGACCGATTGCGCGCCCGCGTCGATCGCTGCCTTGAAAGGCGGCAAATAGACTGCGCGCAAGGTGCGCTCTGAAATGTCGGCGATGTTGTAATCGCGGCCGCCTTCCGCCGCGCCGTAGGCAACGAAGTGCTTGGCGGTCGCCAGCATGGTGTCGTCGGCCGCCAGATCCTTGCCCTGGAAACCACGCACGCGTGCCGCAGCCATCGCAGAACCCAGATACGGGTCCTCGCCTGCGCCTTCGACAATGCGCCCCCACCGCGGGTCGCGCGCGATGTCCACCATGGGCGCATAGGTCCAGTGGATGCCATGCGCGGTCGCTTCTACGGCAGCTACACGCGCGGCGTTTTCCACTTCAGCCGGATCGAAGCTGGCTGCCTCTGCCAGCGGGACCGGGAAGATGGTGCGATAGCCATGGATCACGTCGTAGCCGTACATCAGGGGAATGCCCAGGCGCGACTTTTCCACCGCGACGCGCTGCAACCGGCAGGTGAGAGCAGCGCCGTGAGTGCCCAGGAGAGAACCGATCTGCCCCTTCCGTATCTGATCCTCGCCGCCGGCCATCGCCTTTGGACCGGTGTCATTGCCCAATCCGGGAGGCTGATTCAGCTGGCCCAATTTTTCTTCCAAGGTCATCTTGGCCAGCAGCGCTTCCACGAACGCCTGCTCGTCCGCAGCCGAAGAGGCCGGTGCCGGCACAGAGACTTCCGCGGCAGCCAGCGGAGTGGCCAACGCAGCCGCAAGACAATAGGCCAACAAACGTTTGCGCCCAGCCCATCGCCCGGTTTGCGGCGAGGCCGCCATGGGTGCATGGCGGATGAAGCCCTGAAGCGTGTTTCTCATTCCCCCTTCCTCGCTCTGCCGAATACGAAACGGCGAATGTAATCGTTTTCATTGACTTCCGCAAAGCATGCAGAACGTCGCGATTTCGATGACTATCAACGACTTATCGCCCTACATGTCCATGCTTCGCAATTTCCACGAAGCCGACCCGCTGCTATCTGCCTGGGGGCAATGAGAGCCCTGCGTCTACTGCCGGTCACCCGGCTTGGCGTCTATGGACAACGCATGGATGTCGGTCTGCATCATCTCGCCCAGCGCCGTGTACACCGCGCGATGCCGGGCTAGCGGCGGCAGGCCGGCGAACGCGTCGCTCACGATTCGGACACTGAAATGCCCCCGCCCGTCGCGCGCGCCGGCGTGGCCCGCATGCTTGTGGCTGTCGTCGACAACGTCCAGTTCCGACGGCCGGAAAGCCGCCTCCAGCGCGTTGCGGATGCGCTCCACCCGCGTCACGGCAGCACCTTGCGGAAGGGACGCACCTCCACCCGCGCATAGACACCGGCTTCGGTATACGGATCGGCATCGGCCCAGGTCCGGGCGGCTTCCAGCGAGTCGAACTCGGCAATCACCAGGCTGCCGCTGAAGCCTGCCGGGCCAGGATCTTCCGCGTCGATCGCCGGGCACGGGCCCGCCAGCAGCAGGCGACCTTCATCGCGAAGCGCCGTCAGGCGCGCCAGATGTGCCGGCCGCGCCGCCAGGCGTTTGGGCAGCGCGTCTTCCGCGTCGTAGCCTTCTATGGCGTACCACATGCCGTCTCTCCTAAAGGGTTTGGCTGAATTGTACGGTGCCCATAATGTGGCGAGGCTGGACACCGCCCGCATCAACGCTTACTCTTGGTCCATTGCACGGCCGGAAGCAGCGGCCCGTCCTGGGGATAAACCGATTCACGCCGGTTTTCCGCCGACCCAAGGACGATCGATTCGCTGCCCCCACCCGCCCGCGCCGACGACCTCCTCGCTGTCCTCCGCCGCATCTTCCGCGGCGTACGTTGCTTGTTGAAGTATGGGAAGCGTTCGCCCTGCGACGCATTGGTTAGGTTTAGCGCAACGCCCGGCCCTGCCGCGCGACGTCTGCGGCATATGGCGATACATGGCTACGAATAGCACCACGGCTGTTTCTTGATGAGCTCCGAACTCGCGCAAGACGCGAATCCAACCCAAAACACTCATCCGCAGCAGCAGGAAATGCCGCTGGCGATGGTGCATGGGCAGCCGGTGCTTCAAATTCCACAGGATCTGTACATCCCGCCGGACGCGCTGGAAGTCATCCTGGATGCTTTCGAAGGTCCGCTGGACCTGTTGCTCTACCTGATCCGCCGCCAGAACCTGGATATCCTGGATATCCCGGTGGCGGAAATCACCCGCCAGTACGTCGCCTACATCAACGTGATGCAGGAGCTGCGGTTCGAACTGGCGGCCGAGTACCTGGTGATGGCGGCCATCCTGGCCGAGATCAAATCGCGCATGTTGCTGCCGCGCACTGTCTCGGAAGAGACTGAAGAAGGCGATCCGCGTGCCGAGCTGGTCCGCCGCCTGCAGGAGTACGAACGCTTCAAGCAAGCCGCCGAGGATCTGGACACCCTCCCTCGGCAGGACCGCGACACCACGCCGGTACAGGCGCATGTGCCGGATCGCGCCGCCGTCCGCCTGCCCCCGCCGGTGGAGTTGCGCGAGATGCTGCTGGCGCTGCACGACGTGCTCAAGCGCGCCGAGCTGTACACCGGCCATGCGATCAAGCGCGAAGCGCTGAGTGTGCGTCAACGTATGGGCGACGTGCTGACGCTGCTGGAAGACGGCAAGTTCCACCGCTTCGAGTCCATGTTCACCGCCGAGGAAGGCAAATTGGGCGTGTTGGTCACGTTCCTTGCCATGCTGGAGTTGGCCAAGGAGCAATTGTTGGACATCGTGCAGGAAGCTCCGCTGGCACCGATCTACGTCAAGTCGCTGGCGCTGAACAACACCAACGAGCCGCTGCAGTTCTCCAGCGAGTTCGACGACACGGATGCCGCCAACGACGATGCGCAAAAGTAGTGTCTTGGTTCGTTCCGACAACCGCCGGAACCCATTTTGCCGCTGCTCCCGCTTGGCTGAATCGACACAACCGCAATATCACAACGAACCCCAGCTCTCGCTGGGATAACGGCTGGAACACCCACTTATTACTACTTCCGACGCCAAGATTCTGATGGATCAATCGCTTATCAACCGCATTGTCGAAGCTGCTCTGCTGGCAACGAACCAACCGCTGGCGCTGGCGCAACTGCACGGGCTGTTTCCGGAAGAGCAACCGGCGCCACCTGGCAGCGTCGAGCAGGCGTTGGAACAACTGCGCGAAGCTTGCGCCGACCGTGGCGTCGAGCTGGTGGAGGTGGCCTCCGGCTTCCGCTACCAAGTCAAGGCTGATGTGCACAATTGGGTGACGCGCCTGTGGACCGAGCGCAAGACCAAGTACACCCGCGCCACGCTGGAAACATTGGCACTGATCGCCTATCGCCAACCCATCACCCGCGGCGAAATCGAACAGGTTCGCGGCGTGGCGGTTAGTAGCAACATCATCCAGGCACTGGAAGAACGCGAATGGATCCGTGTCGTCGGCCATCGCGATGTTCCTGGCAGGCCGGCGCTGTTCGGCACCACCAAGGGCTTTCTGGACTACTTCGGTCTCAAGCGTCTGGACGAACTGCCGCCGCTGTCCGAACTGAAGGACATCGGCGAACTGGAGCCGCAGTTGCAGCTGGATGGCGCGCCGATGCCTGCCGGTATCGCGCAAAGCTCCGATACTGCTTCGGCCGCGGATGACGCTGAGCAAGGCGATGTTGATGCCAACGATATTGATGGCATCGATGCGGACGCGATCGCTGACGACGATGACAGCGACAATGACGAGGCGGACGAAGCTGCCGCTCACGCCGGCGAAACAGAACATCCGGCGGAAATCGCGAACGCAGACGAAGACGACGCCGAGCTCGATGACCGCGCCGATGCAGACGACGCGGACCGCGCAGAAGATTACGAAGAAAAAGACGAATCCCTTTCAGAATCCGCCGATGACAACGGCGACCGCTTCCGCCACACCACCGACGCCGACAACGATGCCGACGTCTCCACCGATAACAACCCACAAGATGACGACGCCGCCGATTCCGAAGAGGAAAGCCGGGCACCGTCGGAGCAAAAACAATGAGCAACACCCCCCGCAACAAACTGTCGCTGAAACGCGAAGGCGCCGATAACGGCGAAACGACCACCACCAAACTCGAAGAGCGCCTGCACAAGGTGCTGGCACAAGCCGGCCTGGGCTCCCGCCGTGCACTGGAACAGCGCATCGCCGACGGACTGGTCAAGGTCAATGGCGAAGTCGCGCAGACCGGCATGTCGGTCAAGGGCGGCGACCGCATCGAACTGGATGGCAAAACCTTTGTCGCCAGTGCGCTCACCGAACCCTCGCGCGTGCTGATCTACAACAAGCCCGAAGGCGAAGTGACCACCCGCGAAGATCCCGAAGGCCGCCCGACCATTTTTGAAGCGCTGCCTGCGTTGAAGGGCGCACGCTGGATCGCCGTTGGCCGCTTGGACATCAACACCACGGGACTGCTGCTGCTGACCACCGACGGCGAACTCGCCAACGCCATGATGCATCCCTCGTTCGAAGTCGAACGCGAGTACGTGGTGCGCGTGCGTGCGCCGGAAGGCCAGGACAGCGTTCCCGACAACATCGTCGACCGCCTGCGCCGTGGCGTGGCGCTGGAAGACGGCCCGGCCAAGTTCGACGAGATCGACCGCATCGGCGGCACCGATTCGCATGACTGGTTCCGTGTAGTGGTCAAGGAAGGCCGCAATCGCGAAGTGCGTCGGCTATGGGAGTCCCAGGGCTGCCAGGTCAGCCGTTTGAAGCGCACCCGCTACGGCCAGATCTCGCTGCCGCAGCCGCTGCTGCGCGGCCAGTCGCAGGAATTGTCGGCCACTCAGGTCGAATCGTTGCGCAAGGAATTGGGTCTGGAAGACGGCGCGCCTGCCGCTCTGACGTTACAGCCGGTCATCGGCCAACGCAAGGCTGCCAAGGCCACCGTGCATGTTTCTCGCGAAGGCCGCAGCCAGGGTTACGTCAATGGCCACAACGTCGCCGATGAAGGCCGCGAATTGCGCCGCTTCGATCACGTTCGCGAAGACCGCGGCCGCGGTCGTGGTGGTCCGCGTAAGCATGGCGGCCTGACCGTCAGCGGCGAAGCCGCCGCCAAGCAGTCGCAGAAGCCGTTCAAGCAACGCGCGCCGAAGGGTCCAAAGCCTTTGCCGGATGGCAACCCGGCTGCATTCCGTAGCTGGTACGTGCCGGAAGGCGTGGACACCGGCCCGTCCGGCCATCGCAATGCCGGCCCGGGCGGTCCCAAAAAGCCGTACGCCGGCAAGCCGGGCGGGCGTCCAGGTGCAGGTCCACGTCCGGGTGGCCCGGGCGGCGGTCCCAAGCGCGGTGGAAGTCCGTATGGCGAACAACGCGGCCCAGGTGGTCCAGGCGCCGGTGGCGATCGCTTCGGCAATGACCGTGGCGGCTTCAACACCGAACGCGGACCGAGAGGCGGTCAAGGTGCGGGCCAGGGCCAGCGTGCTCCTCGTCCCTATGGCCATCCGGGCAATGCGCCCAACTTCCCCTCCGACCACGCCAATCCTGGCTTCAGCCCTTATGGTCAGACGCCGCGCGCGCCACGCCCGCAAGGCGCCCGGCCGGGCGGCGGCAATCGCCCGCAGAACGCAGGTCCCCGTCCGCCCGGCGGACGTCCCGGTGGTCCACGCCCCGGCGGCCCGCGCGGTCCGGGGGGTCCGGGTGGTCGCCCCGGCGGCGGTAATCGTGGGCCTCGCGGTGGTGGCCAGGGCGGCTGATATCGCATCTGCCGTTGGCATCGGAAAGGGCGCTTAGGCGCCCTTTTCTGCTTTGGCTTTTTTTGTCTGCTTTGGCTTCTTTTGTCTGCTTTGGCTTTTTTTGTAGGAGCGGCGTCCCGCCGCGAGCTCTTCCCGTCAGATCGCGTTAGAAGCGAGAGCTCGCGGCGGGACGCCGCTCCTACAACAGCCGAGTACCTCCTGCAAAAAGTCCCGTTTGCATCGTCGGTTACAATTCGCACCAAACTCCCCACTTCTGAATCTCATGTCCTCCGCTTTTGGCACCGAGACGGTGCTGGACGTCCGTCACTGGACCGACGATTACTTCAGCTTCACCACCACGCGCGACGATGGCTTCCGTTTCGACAACGGGCAGTTCGTCATGATCGGTCTGCAGACCGAGGGCAAGCCGTTGATGCGCGCTTACTCCATTGCCAGCGCCAATTGGGAAGAACAGCTGGAATTCTTCAGTATTAAAGTACCCAACGGTCCGCTGACCTCGCGCCTGCAGCACATCCAGCCGGGCGACACCGTGCTGATCGGCCGCAAGCCCACCGGCACTTTGTTGATCAGCGATCTGCATCCCGGGCGCAATCTGTATCTGCTGGGTACCGGCACTGGCCTGGCGCCGTGGCTGTCGATCATCAAGGACCCGGAAACCTACGAACGCTTCGAACGCGTGGTGCTGACCCATGGCGTGCGCAGCGAAAAAGACCTGGCGTATCGCGACTATTTCGAAAAAGAACTGCCGCAGCATGAGTTCTTGGGCGAAACCATCCGCGAAAAATTGCTGTACTACCCTGCCGTGACTCGCCACGAATTTCCCAATCGCGGACGCCTGACCGACCTGATGGCCACCGGCCAGATGATGGAGTCTCTCGGCATAGAACCCCTGGATGCCGAAAAAGACCGCGTCATGATCTGCGGCAGCCCGCAGATGCTCGCCGATTTTCGTGCGTTGCTGGATGGCCGCGGCTTCACCGCCGCACCGCGCATCGGCACTCCAGGGCAATACGTGTTCGAGCGTGCGTTCGTAGAGAAGTGATCCGTACGCGCCACCTGGCGCGAACGCGGCAGCAGCAGGCGTGCGGGCGCCATGCTATTTTGAAGCATCACACTGCCGTGGGGACGGTTATGGGGAAAGGAATATTGCGGGCGCTCGTGCTGGCCGCCGGTGTCGCTTCAATGACGACGTGGGCCGGCGAGTTTCAAAGGCCCAAGGTCGGTGATACGCCACCGCCACTGTTAGTCAACGACAGCAAGGGCAACCCAGTCGACTTGGCGCAGTACCGCGGCAAGGTGGTGATCGTGACGTTCTGGGCCTCCTGGTGCGGCCCATGCCGCAAGGAACTTCCGGTGCTGGCGCATTTTCAGCGCGTTATCGGCCGCGACGCGCTGGAAGTCATCGCTATCAACTTCCAGGAGTCGAAGTCGGACTTCAACGCCATTGTCCGCCGAAACCGCGGCAAAATAGACTTGACCTACGTCTTCGACGGCAAAGGCAGTCTCAGCGATCAGTACCAAGTGAACGCAGTGCCCAATATGTTCATCATCGACCGCCAGGGTCAGGTCGCCCATGTGCACGTTGGCTATTCGGAAAGCGCCCTGCCAACGATCATCGACGAGATCATCGCCCTATTGCCACCTGAGGTGCAGGCGCGACCAGCAGGCGGCACGGCGGGATCTCCAGCAGGTTGATAAGCGGCCATGTCGTCGTCGATTTCCGACTGACGCGACGCTATCACTGAGAATGGTGAGTTAAGGAGACGTCAACCCAGCGCCTTTTCGATATCCCCTGTCAACGCCTCCGGGGTATCCGTAGGCGCGTACCGTTTGATCACCTTGCCGTCACGGCCGATCAGGAATTTACTGAAGTTCCACTTGATCGCGCCGATGCCCAGCAATCCGCTTTTTTCCTGCTTCAGCCATTTCCACAGTGGATGCGCGGCGTCGCCGTTGACCTCTATCTTGGCGAACATCGGGAAGCTGACGTCGTAGTGCAATGAACAGAAATTGCGGATCTCGGCTTCGTCGCCCGGCTCCTGGTGACTGAATTGATTGCAGGGGAAACCCAGCACAACCAATCCTCGATCGCGATAATCGCGCCATAGTTTTTCCAGACCCGTGTACTGCGGCGTGAAGCCGCACTGCGACGCCACGTTGACCACCAGCAGCGCCTTGCCTAGGAAGTCGGACAGGGAACGCTCCGCGCCGTCGATGTCTTTGGCGGAAAAATCGTAAGCGGTGGTCATGGCGGTCTCCGATAAAGGTAGGGGGTATCAGACACCCGCTGTCTCCATTCGGCAAGCTGGGCGCCGGCGCGGGGATCGGCTAGCCTTGCAAGCGCCTTGTCTCGTTCGGAGCCCACGACGATGCAGCATGCCCCCGACCCCTCATCGATGGCTACCCTTTACGTCCACATCCGCATTCTGCTGGGGATGATCGTCGGCCTGGGGCTGACCCATCTGCTGCGCAACCTGGCGAAGATCGTCGAACGCCCCAAGGCACGTCGGGTGTACTGGGTGCATCTGGTGTGGGCGCTTTTCATGTTCATATATCTGCTGCACTTCTGGTGGTGGGAGTTCCGCCTGACTCACCAGCTCCACTGGGATTTCAACATCTATTTCTTCGTCACTATCTACGCGTTGTTGTTGTACCTGCTGTGTTCGCTGATCTTTCCCGAAAGCGTGGACGATTACCAGGACTATCGCGATTACTTCTATACGCGGCGGCATTGGTTTTTCGGTCTATTGGCGGTGATGTTCCTGGTGGACTATGGCGACACCGCCATCAAAGGCGGCGATTACCTTCGACAGCTTGGCGGCGAATACTTGTTCCGGAATGCGGCGTACGTTGCAGGCTGTATTGGCGCCATCGCCGTTCGTAGCCCGATTTACCACGGCACTTTCGCCGTGGGTGCACTGCTATATGAATTGTCCTGGATCGTGCGCCGTTATGAGGTGCTGTGACGCATTCACATTCCACGTAGAGCGGAGCTTGCTCCGCTGCTTTTGCTAGGGTGATTCGATCCTTCAAGAAGCAGCGGAGCAAGCTCCGCTCTACGAAGAAACAGCACTTCCACAAAGTATGGATATTCGCACCGCAGCAGCATACTTCGGCTATCAATCCCCCAGCGATTGCACCTTCACCGGCTCAGCAAACGGCTTGATCCCCAGCGCCTCATCGATCTCGCTGGGGTAATAGGCTTTCCCATCCTTGATCACCAGTGCGACTTTGCGGATGTCGGCGATGTCGCGTGTGGGATCGCCATCGACCAGCACCAGGTCGGCGCGTTTGCCTGGCGCGATGGAGCCGCTGTCTTCCAAGGTACCGCTGTACTTGGCGCCATTCCAGGTAGCCACTTGCAACACCTGCACCGTGGTCATGCCGGCCTGCACATAGAGTTCCAGTTCCCTCTGCAAGGTGAAGCCGGGCAGCTCATCGGTGCCCGCGACGATCGGAACACCGGCGCGATACATACGGCCGACGAACTCCACCAGCTTGTCGAATGAACGCTTATAACGCGCACCGGTGGCGTCGTCCGGAATATCCATTTCCGCTGCACGCCGCTCGCGCTGCACGTCCGGCGGAAGATGTTCGGCGACGTCGGCGACGATGGGCGACAACTGGCCTTCGCGCTGATGCAGGAACTCGAAAGTCGCCAACGTTGGGTCGATCACGATCTGCTTGCGAGCCAGTTCGGCAATGAAATCCTGCACCGGCTTGGAATCGAAATCCAATCCGTCGGTTTTGTCGGCCACCAGATAGAAGCGCTGCAGGGTACGGGTGTCCGTCTCGGGTGTGACGAAGAAGTTCAGCATCACCTGATTGATGTGCTGGATTTCGTCGTAGCCTTGGTCCATCACGTCCTGCGCACGCATGAACGCCGGCACGTGCCCGCTGACGCGCAAACCGCGCTCATGCGCGTAAGCAGCGGTATCGCGCAGGATGGTTTTGGGAAAGGAGTTGTAGATCTTGATCTGCCGATAGCCATGGTCCGCATACCAATCGATCGCCTTCTTCGCCTCGGCAAGATTCGCCACCAAGAATCCACCGTGCGAAGAGTGCTCGCTCTTGCCCTCGATATAGCCAGTCGGAATGACTCGCGGCGCCAGCAGCGTGCCCGCCCTTTCGTCGGCAATCAGCTGCTGCAGTGTCTCGTTGTCGTTACCCATGTCGCGGACGCTGGTCACGCCTGAAGCCAGATGAAGGCCTCCGTCCCAGCGGCCCACATGCGTGTGCATGTCGTACAAGCCGGGCAACAGCACGCGGCCGTTGGCCTCCACGGCGTGGTCGGCGCGGACCGTTGCCGCGCTGCCTGCAGGCCCTACCGACACGATCAGGCCATCACGCACCACCACGTCCGACGCCGCGCCCAGCACCGCTTTTTCGCTATCGAACACCCGCGCGTTGCGAATCACGGTGGTCCCCGGCAGCGGATGTTCCAAACGCTGGTTCATTGCCACCAGCACGTCGTTCTCTGCCTGCTTCTGGCGTTCTTCCAACGCATCGGCATTGGCTTGCCAGCCGTCCTCGATCACCTGCAGAAAACCAGGATAGATATAGGCGAACAGCCGCGGCTCCGGGTCCGTGGTCACCCAGACAAAGGTAGGTGTGAAGCCGATGCCGGTCAGCGACAACAGTGCGACCGTGCGTTTGTCGTCCCCCGCGACCACCTCAGCCGTCGCCACCTTCTGCTGGGTCAGCGTGCCGCCGGGTATCAGCGGCAGCTTGCCATCGGAGCGCTTGGCCAATGCGGCGACCGCGACGGAATACGCCGCAGGCGTGCCGCCCAGCGGCGTATACAAAGCGGTGCCTGCCAGGGCTTTTTCGCCAGCATCGGAGGTCGATTTCCATTTGCCCACATCGCCTTCGCGAACGAAACTTTCGTCCACCGGTGCGCCGAATGTAGAGCTGCCCTTGACCTGGTAGCGCTTGAAGGTGCCGTCCGCTGCCAGTTCATATTCCTCTTTCAGTTCCGGGCCGCGGCCGTTGGTCTTTGAAGATGAAATCCGATCGAACAACGCCATCGCCGCCGCGCTTCATCACCAACTGGCCGGCCTGCGTGCCGCCATGCACCAAGGCGACGTAGCGCAGGGTTTCCGCCGCCTGCGCAGGAACCGCAGCGGTCGACAGGAAGAAAAAAAGGGCGAGCGCACGCTTCATGGCAACTCCTGATCGGCCGGGGACCCCGCCTCGCAGCATGGCGCTGGCGGCCTGCCCGTTGCCCATGCCTTTCGTCATGGGTCCAGGCTCAGCGCTTGGGTTACCCTTGAATGTCCACATTTGGAAGGAAGCTACGCTTCATGACCACCCGCCTTGCCCTCGCGCTTGCCGCGACCCTTGGACTCGCCATGCCCGCCTACAGCCAAGCCGCCCCCGCGGCCACCACGGAAACCGCCAAGGCGGCCAATCCGTTCTTCGCCGAAAGTCCGTTGCCACTGCATTACCCGCAGTTCGACAAGATCAAAGACAGCGACTACGCCCCCGCCTTCGATGCCGGCATGGCTGAGCAGCTGAAGGAAGTGGAGGCGATCGCCAACAACTCTGATGCCCCGACCTTCGAAAACACCATCATCGCGCTGGAAAAGAGCGGCCAGGTGCTGGACCGCGCCACCACGGTGTTCTTCGCGCTGGTCGGTGCCGACACCAACGACGCCCGCAATAAATTGCGAGCGGACTACTCCACCAAGTTCGCGGCTCACGGCGATGCCATCAACCTGAATCCCAAGCTGTTCGCGCGCGTCAAGGCGCTGTACGACAAGCGCGACTCGCTGGGCCTGGATGCTGAAGGTGTGCGCCTGGTCGAGCGCTATCACACCAACTTCGTGCGTTCCGGCGCCAACTTGTCCGAAACCGACAAGACCAAGCTGAAGGACATGAATGGTGAGTTGGCGGCCCTGGGCTCCAAATTCAGCGATAACGTACTGAAGGAAGTCAACGCTTCGGCCCTGGTGGTCGATGACGCGAAGGAACTGGACGGCCTGACCGAAGCGCAGATCGCCACCGCTGCCGAACTGGCCAAGAAGCGCGGATTGGAAGGCAAGTACCTGCTGACCCTGCTGAACACCACCGGTCAACCACCGGAATCGCAACTGACCAATCGCGCCCTGCGTCAGCGCTTGCACGAAGCATCGGTGAGGCGCGGCAGCCGCGGTGGCGAGTTCGACAACACCCAGATCATCTCCCGCATCATGAAGCTGCGCGCTGACCGCGCCAAGCTGCTGGGCTACCCCAACCATGCTGCGTATGGCCTGGAAGACCAGACCGCGCGGACGCCGGAAGCCGTCAACGCCATGCTGGGCAAGCTGGCACCGGCCGCGGTGGCGAATGCCAAGCGCGAAGGCGCCGACCTGCAGGCCATGATCGACAAGGAACAAGCCGCCAAGGGCCAGCCGACTTTCAAGCTGGAACCATGGGATTGGGCGTTCTACACCGAGAAAGTTCGCGCGGAAAAGTACAACTTCGACGAATCGCAACTCAAGCCGTACTTCGAACTCAATAACGTGCTGGAAAATGGCGTGTTCTACGCCGCCACCCAGCTGTACGGCCTGACTTTCAAGAAGCGCACCGACCTGCCGGTCTATCATCCGGACGTGACCGTGTACGACGTGTTCGACGCCGATGGCAGCCAGTTGGCCATCTTCATCGCCGACATGTATGCGCGCGATTCCAAGCGTGGCGGTGCGTGGATGAATTCCTACGTGTCGCAGTCGGCGTTATCCGGGTACAAGCCGGTCGTCGCCAACCACCTCAACATTCCCAAGCCGCCGGCCGGCGAGCCGACGCTGCTGACCTGGGATGAAGTCACGACCGCGTTCCACGAGTTTGGTCATGCGCTGCACGGCATGTTCTCCAACGTGAAGTATCCGTACTTCAGCGGCACCAGCGTGCCGCGCGATTTCGTGGAATATCCGTCGCAGGTCAACGAGATGTGGGCCGATTGGCCGTCGATTCTGCAGAACTACGCCAAGCACTACCAGACTGGCGCCCCGCTGCCGCAGGAGCTGCTGGACAAGGTGATCGCCGCCTCCAAGTTCAATGAAGGCTTCAAGACCACCGAATACCTGGGCGCCGCGATGCTGGACCAACGCTGGCATCAGATCACCGCCGACAAGGTGCCTGACGCTGCGGGCGTGATGAAGTTCGAGACCAATGCACTGACGGCCGACGGCATCAACTACCCACCGGTGCCGCCGCGCTACAAGACGCCCTACTTCAGCCATATCATGGGCGGCTATTCGGCCGGCTACTACGCTTACATCTGGTCGGAAGTGCTGGACGCCAACAGCGTGGAGTGGTTCAAGAATAATGGCGGCCTGAAACGCGAGAACGGCGATCATTTCCGCAAAACGCTGTTGTCACAGGGCGGAAGTCAGGATGCGATGAAGATCTTCCGCGACTTCGCTGGTCACGATCCCAAGATCGAGCCCCTGCTGGAGAAGCGCGGCCTGACCGCCCCGGCTACGGGCAACACCGCGAAGTAACTACTTCAAGCATCACGCAGAACAATCACGCCACCTCCGGGTGGCGTGATTGTTTGGGAGTTACACAAGCGCATAGATTTGTAAGAACGGATCTCTTGTGGGAGCGATCTTTGCTTTTGTAGGAGCGGGGGGGC
>NZ_JAVGJT010000012.1:0-17395 GCF_040948865.1 Pseudoxanthomonas sp. UTMC 1351
AGCTCGCGGCGGGACGCCGCTCCTACAGACGCCGCTCCTACAGATATCAACTGTCTGTCGGAATCGGCGTGCGCTTGACCGGGATATCCGGTGGAGGACGCGCTTCGGCGGGTTGCTCATTGAGATTTGGATCGACGATGCCGCAACCGCCGCCCAGTTGCAGTATCGAAACGACGCACTTGAGTCGCTTGGATGTCCCTGGAATCGGAATGGAAGTTTCGCGAATGTTCTTCCGCACCCATTCCTGCAACAGCGATTCGTTGGGCACCCAGAATTTGTCAAACGCGGTGGGTTCGTAGTCGTAAGGCGGCCGTTGCAGCCAGGTGCCCGCCTGCTCCAATTTTTCACGCGTCCACGCATCCTGATCACCGCCGGGAGCGCCACGTGATCCGCTGTCGCCGGCCGTACTCGCATCACCCGTACCGGGCAGGCGTACGCTGCCATCGCTGTTGAACAAACCGGGGCGTTCCCCCGTACCCGGCGCACCTGCTTGGCCGGGCACGTTTCGATTCGAATCGCCCCAATCGTCGGCGCGCGTCGGCGTCACTGGGCCGCCTGGTCGGTTGGCCGTCGTCGGACCGGAGGTAGCGGTGTTCGGTTGCGCTCCGCTAGGTCTGTCGGTGCTGGTCGTTTGCGCCGCCGCGCTACCCGTGGCTTGCACGGGTGCCGTGGTCGGCGCGGTACCGGTGGGAGCAGGACGTGGCTGGGGCGCGGGAACTTCCGCTTCCCGTACGCTGGCCGCCGGAGCACTCAATTCGCGCGCGCTGATCTCCCGCGATGGCACCTGTACTTCGCGCACCTGTGGCGCTGGACCGACGATTTCCCGTTGTTGGATCTGCCGCTCGGGAATGGCAATTTGCGGTACGTCCACCGGCCTCTGGGGTAGTTCGCGCTGTGCGGGCGGGGTTGGCACCACCGTCACTTCACGTGTCGGTACGCCAAGCTCTGGCGTGCGGATCTGTGGTGGCGCAATTTCGACCGTGCGCGGCGTCGGCGGCGGCAGCACGAATTCGGTCGTGGGTACGGGTGTCTCGGTGACCTGAAGGGTCTGCGGTGCAGCTGGCGGTGAAGGTTCCGGAACCTCGCGCTGCTGGAGCTCTGGCACCTCGGATGTCAATGTGGGCGCAACAGGTTCACCCGCCGCTACCGCCGCTACCGCCGCTGGCGGTGATGGCGGTGATGCGGGGGAAGAAGCTCCCGACGCCGCCGCAGCCGATTGCGCGGGCGCAGCCTGCTCCGCCGGCGGACCGCCACCTTCCTCTTCCGGGGTGCCCTTCCCAATGAACTCCACCTGCACTCGGCTGCTGCTATCGCCGGCCGGCGGCGGCAGCGTTACGTTGACCAACGCAGCCAGCAGCAACAGCAAAAAGAACAGCAGGTGCATGACAAGGCTGACGAAGCCAGCGAACCAGCGAATGCCGCGCTCTTCTCGCAGCGGCGGATCCCAATCCTGGTAAAACAACGCTCGCAGCGCTTGCAGTTTGTTCAATGCAGGCGCGATGGGCGAAGGCTGAGGTGCCGGCCGCTGCATCAGCAGCACAACTATGTTCTCGGCTTTTTCTCGGGTAATCGTGCCCAGGCGCGCAGGCAACCCGCGCATCCATATTCCCCAACCGTACGGCAGGCCGGTATGGCGTTCCAGCATCGGCGTCGCTTTGCGAGGCAGCAAAGCGGCGATGAGGTCGGCGGCTTTCGTCACCGGTGCGGGATGGCGTCAGGCCGCGTTGTCGCGCGGTATATAGGGCGCATCACCGGTGTCGTGGTCGGTCGCATCACGCACCGCCGTTATTCCGGGAACGCGGGCCATCAAGGTTTTCTCGATGCCCTGTTTCAACGTTACGTCGGCCATGCCACAGCCGTGACAACCGCCGCCGAAACGCAATCGCACTACCCCCTCCCCGGTGACCTCTTCCACCGCCACCCGCCCCTTGTGCTGGGCAAGCTGCGGATTGATTTCGTTTTCCACCACCCAGCGCACACGCTCGACCAAAGATGCTGACTCGGCAGGCGCTTCGCCCTTGATCTTCGGTGCCTTGATGGTCAGCTGCGTGCCTGCACCCTGGGTGATGTAGTCGATCTCCGCACCGTCCAGCCAAGCAACGCTGTTGGCATCCACGTACAAGGTGAAGCCATCGCAATCCACCGCCCATTCATCGCCCGCCAGATCCCGCGGTTCCGCGAACTCCAGCCGTGCATCGGCGCGTGCGGTGCCGGGGTCAACGGCACTCAAGCGCACTCCCAGCCCCGGAAGGGCCTCGCGCTCGATCAGTTTGCGGAAATGGGTTTGGGCGCTGTCGGAAATCTGGATCATGCGGGGTATTCTAGCCCTCTACTCGTTAGTCGCTCATTCGAGCCGTCATCGCGTGGGATCGGGCGTTCAGCCGGTCCGCCGCCAGAGGAAACTTCATGTCCGATCTGATTCCACTCGACCAGGCGCATTGCCTTCCCCTGAAAGGTATCGAACACAAGCTGGGCCAGGCCCGGATTGCCGAATTGCTGCCGCAGATACCCGGCTGGGAACTGATCGAGGAAGGTCATGCGATAGCCAAAACCTTCCATTTTGGAAACTACTATCAAACCATGGCCTTCGTTAACGCGCTGGCCTATGTCGCCCACCGCGAGGACCACCACCCGGACCTGGGGGTGCACTACAATCGGGCCGTCGTGCGCTACTCGACCCACGACGTGGGCGGGCTAAGCGAGAACGACTTTATTTGCGCGGCCAAGACCGAAACCCTGGCGAGGCAATCATGAAACCCGCGATCCGTTGGCTACACACTGCAAGACTCGGAATGCCGTTATTCGCGGCCTCGGCGCTGCTGCTGGCCGGCTGCGGCGGTGCCAGCGAAGAGGCGCCCCCGGTTCAGCGCCCCACCGAAGTCGCCGCTATCGACACGCCTCCGCCGGACTATCCCTTTGAGCTCGCCTGCGCGGGTGTCGGCGGCACGACCAGCTTATCGGTCACCATCGGGGTGGAAGGCAAACCCACCCAGGTTGCCCTGGTCCAAAGCAGCGGCAACCAAGCCTTGGACGAAGCTGCGCAGCAGCGCGTGCAGACCTGGAAGTTCAGGCCCGCTACGGCCAATGGCCGACCAACGCCAGCGACGATCCAGGTGCCGGTGAACTTCAAACCACCGGAAGTCCGCCCCGACGAATGTTTCAAATTGGACGAGCAACGCTGACCAGCGGCGGCCTTGTCAGGTTGCGCCGTTGGTGACTGCCAGCCTGCGGTCGCGAATGGTCGTCGTGCCGGATTCCATCGGCCAATGGCGCTCGAAACCAGGGGAAAGACATGCAAGAGATTAATTTCTGGGCCGTCCTCGTGGCGGCCGCATCGAGCTTTCTGCTTGGCGGCGTCTGGTACGGCCCGATATTCGGTAAGGCGTGGGGACCCGCCGCGGGCGTCACCGAACAGCAGAAGGGACACCCCGCCAGGGTCTTCGGCGGCGCATTCGTGTTCTCGCTGTTGGCTGCGGCCGCGTTTGCCTATCTGCTCGGCCCGCACCCCGTGCTTTCATCCGCGCTTTGCACCGGCGCACTGGTCGGTTTTTGCTTCGTGGCCGCCAGCTTCGGCATCAATTATTTGTTTGCACAGCGCAGCCTGAAGTTATGGCTGATCGATGGTGGCTACCACACGCTGCAGTTCGTGGTGTTTGGGTTGGTGCTGGGCCTTTGGCATTAAGGGCTCTACGAGAAGCGCCTTAGACGGCTATTCGCTATTGCCTGCCCTTGCGACGGCATTATTGCTACTGACTCGGCACAAACACGGGGCGCAGCTCGGCTCTACGAACACGCGGATGGATTCCTTGTCCCGACACGTCGCCATGACGGATGACCGTCAACATAGGATCTCGGCGCTACCAAAGTGTTAGGCCAGCCGGTCCAATGCTGCGGCCAAATCGTCCGCCAACGGCGCGTTCAGCACATAGGGCGTTTTTCCTGCATCCAACGCGAACTGCAACGACGCCGCATGCAGGAACAACCGCTTGAGGCCGGCCTGATCCCGCAGGCGCTTGTTGACCGCTTCGTCGCCGTACTTGTCGTCCCCGGCGACCGGATGGCCGATGTGCTGCGCGTGTACGCGGATTTGGTGGGTACGGCCGGTTTCGATGCGCACTTCGCAATATGAATGGCCACCACGACGCTCCAGCACCCTGAAATGGCTCAGGGAAGGCTTGCCGTTAGCGTTCACCTGCACATGGCGTTCCCCGCCCTGTCGTAGCCCCACATGCAAGGACGCATCCACCGTCATCACGCCATCGGGCATGCGGCTAACCAGCAACGTGAGGTAGCGTTTTTCGATACGGCCGCCTTCTTCGCGCATCAACGCCTGCAGTTCAGTCAACGCCGAGCGTTTCTTGGCCATGATCAGCAAACCCGACGTGTCGCGGTCCAACCGATGGACCAGTTCCAGGTTCTGGTTCGGACGCAGTACCCGCATCGTTTCGATGGCGCCATGACTGATGCCGCTGCCGCCGTGACTGGCGACGCCGGTCGGCTTGTTCAGGACCAGCAGGCGCGCGTCCTCGAACACGATGGCCTGTTCCATGCGTTCCAGAAAACTTGCAGGCGGTGGCGTCTTGTCTCCTTCCTCGACGAGATTCACCGGCGGAATCCGTACCTCGTCTCCGGCTTCCAGCTTGCGTTCGGCCTTCGCCCGGCCGCCGTTCACCCGCACCTGGCCGCTGCGCACCAGCTTGTAGACCAGGCTGCGCGGAGCGCCTTTCAGCTGGCCCAGCAGGAAATTGTCCAAGCGCTGGCCGCCACGATCCTCCGGCACCTTGACGGTGCGAACGGGCGACTTGGCGGGGCTGTTAGCTGAGGGTGCGGGGGGCTGGGCGGTCATCCGTCTATTTATTCTGTTACACTCGGCGGGCGAGATAAGGGTTTGATTTCGCTGGAAGTTAGGCAGTTTGTTCAATGCCGCGGGCCAGAAGCCCAGCCTCCCGCGATTCCGGTCTAGTGCGCGGCCACCGCCCCAGGGGCGGCCATGTTAGCGGCTTACCGGCAAGCTCGGATACCGCCCGGTTCGTCAGAGATCGGAGCTGAACATGTCCCGCGCGGCGCAACCACCTGGTGGGAAGCTGCCGCCGGCCCTGTAACACATTTTGAAAAAAGCGCTCCCGCGGCCTGCCGTGGTGTCGTAGCGCTGGAAACCCAACCCGGCCCATCTGCGCCTGCGCAAGGGACGGAAATACCTCTCACGAGGAGCAGGTTCCAGAGGCGAAACGCCATGGCGTTCCGCGCGGTAGTAGCGCGCGAGGAACGCACCATGAAACGCATGTTGATCAACGCTACGCAGGCTGAAGAGCTGCGCGTGGCCATCGTCGACGGACAAACGCTGTACGACATCGATATCGAGCAGCCGTCAAAGGAACAAAAGAAGTCCAACATCTACAAGGGCCGAATCACCCGGCTTGAGCCCTCCCTGGAAGCCGCCTTCGTCGATTACGGCGCTGAACGCCACGGCTTCCTGCCACTGAAAGAAATCTCCCGCGACTATTTCCAAGCCGGGGTCGACCACAACAAGGCCGGCTTGCGCGAACTGCTGCGCGAAGGCCAGGAAGTCGTCGTTCAGGTGGACAAGGATGAACGCGGCAACAAGGGCGCCGCCCTGACCACGTTCATCTCCCTGGCCGGTCGGTACATGGTGCTGATGCCCAACTCGCCCACCGCTGGCGGCGTGTCCCGTCGGATCGAGGGCGACGACCGGGCCGAGTTGAAGAAGGCGATGGACGCGCTGGCCATTCCCGAGGACATGGGCGTGATCATCCGCACCGCCGGCGTCGGCCGCGACGCCGAAGAACTGCAGTGGGACCTGGATTACCTGTTGCAGGTCTGGAAGGCGATTGCCGAAGCCGCACTGACCAAGCCCGCCCCGTTCCTGATCTACCAGGAGTCGCGCCTGATCGTGCGCGCCCTGCGCGACTACCTCCGTTCGGACGTGGGCGAGATCCTGGTCGACACCGAAGAGCTCTACGCCACCGCGCAGGAATTCATGCAGCAGGTGATGCCGCACAACCTGCGCAAGCTGAAGCACTACAAAGACGACATCCCGCTATTCAACCGCTTCCAGATCGAATCGCAGATCGAAGCGGCGTATGAGCGCAATGTCCGCCTGCCCTCCGGCGGCTCCATCGTGGTCGACCAGACCGAGGCGCTGACCGCTATCGACGTCAACTCGGCTCGCGCCACCAAAGGCGGCGATATCGAGGAAACAGCGTTCCACACCAATCTGGAAGCGGCCGACGAAGTCGCCCGCCAGCTGCGCCTGCGCGACCTGGGCGGTTTGGTGGTCATCGATTTCATCGACATGGCCTCCAACAAGCACCAGCGTGAGGTGGAAAACCGCCTGCAGAACGCACTGAAGTACGACCGCGCCCGTGTGCAGCTGGGTCGCATCTCGCGCTTCGGCCTGATGGAAATGAGCCGTCAGCGCCTGCGTCCGTCGCTGGGCGAATCGAGCCAGATCATCTGCCCCCGCTGCGACGGCCACGGCCGGATGCGCAGCGTTGAATCGCTGTCGCTTTCCATCATCCGCGTTGCTGAAGAGCACGCCATGAAGGAAAACACCGGACAGGTGCTTGTGCAGGCCCCGGTGGAAATCGCCAACTTCCTGCTCAACGAAAAGCGCGGAGCTTTGCGCGAAATCGAACAACGTCATGACGCGCCGATCATCATCGTCGCCGACGAAGCGCTACACACGCCGCACTACGAAGTCACTCGTGTGCGCGAAAACGAACTGACCGAAGAAAGCACCAAACCCAGCTATCAGCGCGGCACTCCGCGCAAGCTGCCGGTGCACGCGTTGACCAAGGCTCAGCTCAACATTCCGACCGCACCCGCGGTGACGCACGTGAAGCATGCGCAGCCGGCACCGGTGCGTGAGGAACGCGAAACATCTGCGCCGATTTCCGCTCCCGCCCCTGCTCCTATGGCGGTGGCTGCACCGGCTGCCAGCGGTGGCGTGATTGGCTGGTTCAAGCGTCTGCTGGGCGGCGCCGATGCGACTGCTCCGGCACAGACGTCGCAGTCGCGTCAGCAGCAGGACAACCGCCCGCGTGGCGACCGTGACCGTGGCGGCAACCAACGCCGCGAGAACCGCGATGGGCGGGGACAGCAGCAGGGGCAGCGCAGCGGACAACCGCGTCGCGACGAACCCCGCCGTGACGATCAGCGCCGCGACGAACGCAAACCTCAAACGACGCAGCCTCAGGCTGGCCAGCAACAGAAGCAGCGTGGCGAACAGCCTCAGAAGCAGCAGCAGCCACAAAAGCAGCAGAAGCAGCCCAAACCGCAGCAACAGGGCGTGCAAGCCAATGCGCAGCAGCCAGCCCAGAATGCCGCTGCCAAGCCGCCGCGCCAGAACGAGGCTCCGAAGCCAGCCAAACCGGATACGACAGCCGCGGAAGCTACGGTAGTGGCAACGGCAGCCGTGACCTCGGTCGACAACATCGCTCCCGCCATCGACTCGCCCCGTCCGGTCACGCCGGCACCGGCGACTCTTGCCGACGAGACCACCGATACGCCAGCAGTCTCGGTTGATGGCGTCGTGGATGACGCGGCGCCTTCAACGGAAGTGGCTGAGAATGGCGAAGGCACAGGCCGCCGCCGCCGCGGTCGTCGTGGTGGTCGCCGCCGTCGCCGTGGAGGCAGCGAGGCAGGTGCCTCCAATGAAGGTCAGGGCGTCGAGGGTCTGGATGACGACGAACAAGATGACGTCATCGCCACCAGTTCGCAGCCCGAGTTCGACTTCGAAGAAGAAGAGTTGCGGGTTGCGCGCCCGTCCTCTTCCGCGACAACGCCGGTCGCCGCCGCACCTGCTGCTGCACCGGCCGCCATTGCTCCGATCGCCGCCGCTACGGCCGTTACCTTGAACCATGAGGTAGAGGAAACGGTCACGCCGAAGCAGGACACGGTTGCGCCAGCGCCGCCAGTTTCCGCCGCGCCGCCTGTAGTCGCCGACAAAATAGCCGTCGACGCTTCCCATACGGAATCGAAGCCGGAAGTCGAACCTCAGGCTGACTTCACCAGTACTACGGTAGCCCCGGAAGAAAAAGCCGAAATCGCCGCAGTGGTCGAAACCGAAGCCAAGGCGGGCGCGTCTGTGGTCGAAACCGTCAAGCAAGAGATCGCGCACGAAGCCGCCACTACGACGGCTCCCGTCCCCGCGGTGTCCGCGCCTGCTGTGCCATCCACGCCTACTCCGGCGCCGGAACCCGCGGCGACGGAATCGGCTGCCCAGCAGACCGCACTCGCAGACACCGAAGCCAAACCGACTCCCAGCGCGGCCTCCTTTGCGATGTCGGAGCCGCCGACACCCACTTCGGGTAGCACCGGCTCGCTGTTCTTTGTCGCCGACCAGGACACACCACCCTCCGTGACCCGCAGCCTGTTCGATCCGGTGCCCACGCCAAAGCCGGCAAAGTCCGAGGAAATCGACCCTGTGGCGGCACACAACGACGATGAAAAGCCGTCGGAGCCGGATCAGGAAAGCACCGAACGTAGCGCCTGATCTGATTAATTCCGATCAACGAGCAACACCAGACCGGCCGCACTATGCGGCCGGTCTGCTATCTGGATCTTGTCCTTGTGCTTTTCTTTCTCACCCTGGGATAACAACAGGGAGACCTGATCGCGACTCACGTCGCTCCTACGTCAAACATGCGCCTTAAAACGAGCGCGAAGGATCCGACAAACCGTACTGCGTCGCGAGCCGCGCCAGTGCGATGCTGTCCTGCACACCAGTTTTTTCGAACAGGCGCGTCTTGTGCGTATTGATGGTTTTCGCGCTCAGGTTGAGACGTTTGGCGATGTCTTCCTGACGCAGCCCCTGCGTCAGCAGCATGGCTACTTCCAGCTCGCGTGGCGACAGCACATCGAATGGCGACGTGTCACCGCTCACGTTCAACAGCGCAAGATTCTGCGCGATGTTGTTGCCCAGGTAACGCTTGCCTCGCGCTACCTCGCGCACCGCGCGCACCAGTTCGGTAGCGTCGCCACCCTTGCCTATGTAGCCTGACGCACCGGCCTCCATAAGTCGTTTTGGCAGCGGTCCATCTTCCAACACAGAAACGATGACCACCCGCGGGCAGCCGTCGCCATGGGCAATGCGTTCCGTCACCTCAAGCCCACTGATACCCGGCAGATGCAAATCACACAGCACCACGTCCGGTGCCAGCTTGCGTATCGACGGCAACGCGTCTTCGCCGCTCGCTGCTTCGCCAACCACCTCCATGTCGATCTCGCTGGACAAGATCATCTTCATGCCAGTCCGGACCAGGGTGTGGTCGTCGATCAGAAATACGCGAATCATGCTGCTAGGAACTCCCCATCTACTGCTTCCCCGGAGCCTAGTCCGTCGCTACGCTCGCTGCAACTCACATTTCGACCGTGACGTGTGACAATCCGCCGAGCGGCGGCCGTCTTTTTGGCTGTCTACACCTCGCATTGCTTTCCCAGAGAGAACCCATGGCTTATCGCGCACCGTTTTTCCGCTTCCTGTTACGCAGCACGGCAGTGCTGGCGATGTTGGTCGCCCTGCCCGCTTGCGCCGGCGCCAGCACATCTTGGGAAAACCAAGTGCGTGAGATCAGTGAAGGACAGGATAGCCTCACCCGCGGCGCCGCAATCGGCGCCCGACTAGACGCAATGAACATTGCGTGGCGCAAAGAAGTTTTTTCACAGGACGACCACAGCGGCTCCAACCTGATCGCAGACTTGGGCGGCCGTGCCGACGCACCCTTGCTGTTGATCGGTGCGCATTACGACAAAGTCGCCGCAGGACATGGGGCCACCGACAACGCTTCGGGAGTATCGACGGTGCTGGAATTGGCGGCAGCGTTGAAGGCGCGCCCGCTGGCTAATCACCGCGTGCAAGTCGTCTTCTGGGATTTGGAAGAGGAAGGCCTGTTGGGCTCGCGCGCCTGGGTCGCGACGCCGGGAAGGGAAAAGCCGGCGCTGTATGTCAATTTCGATGTGTTCGGTTGGGGCGACACGCTATGGATGATGTCGCCACAAGCGGATGCCCCGCTCGTCACCGCAATGCGTACCGCCAGCACCGAGCACCGGCTGCATTTCCGTGCTGGCGCCGAGTATCCGCCGACCGACCATTTGGCATTCTTGAAAGCAGGCTGGCCGGCCGTATCGTTTTCGCTGATCGGTGGCGACGAAATCGATCCAACCTTGAAGGCGTTCAGTGGTGGCAAGCCCAACCCCATTCCCAAGGTAATGCGGGTCATCCATAGCCCTAACGACACCGTGGCCGAGTTGGACGCGGACAGCGTGCCTGCCGCCCTGGCGACACTGGAAAACGGCCTGCGGGCGTGGGATCTCACCACCCAATAAACGGCAAGTGGACTGCCCGAGAAACAGAAACGCAGAAATAAGAATGGCGGGCCGTCAGGCCCGCCATTCTTACGAGAACACTACCAACTTTTCCCGGCGGCGACGGTGTCGGACTCGCGACTGACCGTTGGACGCAGGCGGAAACAGGGGGAAACCGGCTGCGTTAGGTTCTCTTGTGGTCCCCCGGTCATCGGCGCGCGGCGGCCCGGTTTGAGGGGTTAATGATTTCGCCTATTAAGCGAAACGTTCCACTATGTAAAGTTATACGGAAGATATTGCGAAGAAAATGTGTAGGCGAACGACTGGCGCACGCTGAATACGAGGGTTTCGTCACATTCTGAATATTCGCAAACTATATAAGCGCGTTTTTTCATCAACATCACTTCCGTGTACGTAGCTTGTCGCGGCAAGTGCTGTTTTCCCCCACCCGCATCATGATGACTTTCGATATCCCCTACACGCCTGCCGAAGATGGCAGCTATGAACTGTCCATCAATGAATCTCCGCCGCTGCATTTCGCCAGCCGCGGCGCGGCGTTGTTCTATGCCGTCAAGCTGGCTACCCAACGCCAGCAGCAAGGGATCGACTACGCCATCAATGTGGAAGGCGGCGACGGCAAATGGCGACTGTTTCGCGGGCTGGCAAGGCTTAGCGCCTGATATCGCGTATTAGACAGCGGTCGGCCCCGCGGCCGATGGCATCAGCTAGCGTCGGTCCATTAGTCCGCGCGTCGGGGCGCAGCCCCGACCTACGCCAGCGACTGCTGCGGCAAGTGGATCTCATTCTTTGCTGGTGCCGGCGCATGCCATGCGAAGCATCGTACGACCGTTCCATCCGGATCAATAAAATCCGGGGCCGGCCGCATGCCGGCCTTGTTTAGCACACGCTGCGAAGCCAGGTTCTGCGGAGCAGTGGTGGCAATGGCATAGCGCAAGCCCAGCGATTCCTGCGCGTAAGTCAGCATTGCGGCGGCGGCTTCGGTCGCCAATCCCCGACCCCAGTGACTTCGCTTGAATGCGTACTTGAGTTCCGCATCAATCTGGCCAGCAGGATGGACCAAACCACAGAACCCGATCACTTCCCCACTCTCGTGTTCGACCAACGCTGACATCCCATAGCCACGCGTGCGGTAGTTGCGCTCACTCACCGCCACCCATTCCACGCATTGCTCGCGCGTCAACGGCTCACCGTCGCCCACCCAGCGCATGGCATCGGCATCGCCATAGACCTCGAGCAACGCATCGACATCGGATACTTGCAGATGACGCCCGATCGTTCGGCGCGTGGTGAAAATGATATGCGTCATGGAGTCTATTTTACTCGCGTGCCTGCTGGCAGAAGCGATACCTGGGGAAACGAAAGAACTAGCCGGCTAAGCAAACATGCAAATCCCGGTTCGAAGGCGCGGATATTCTTAGACAAGCCATAAGCTTCGTCGTCCCGGCGCAGGCCGGGACCCAGCGACTTGACCCACTCACCATTCGGCCATTGAAGAGCGACTTTGGCTGGGGATGTGCTTCTCCCAGCTAGGTCGAGTCAGCGCGGCGACTGGGATATCCACCACGTACTCAGCCCGTCATCGTCAATGTCCGAAAACGGAAAGAAACGCTCGGCTTCACCATGCCAAGATAGCCGCTCCTCATTCCAGTGACACGCGCCATGACCACCTACGCCGCTCACACTCAACGCTTCCGTCAACTGCATGCCGACGGCCTGCTGCTGCTCGCCAACGCCTGGGACGCCGGCAGCGCCCGGCTGATAGAAAGCCTGGGTGCCTCTGCGATCGCCACCACAAGCGCCGGCGTGGCATGGGCACATGGTTATGCCGATGGTGACCAGTTACCGGTGCCGCATCTGCTTGCCGCCGTCGCCGAGATTCGCCTCGTCATCGATGTGCCGCTCAGCGTCGATGTTGAAGGCGGCTACTCCGACCAGCCCGACTTGGTCGCCGATGCTGTCGTGCAGTTGGTGCAGGAAGGTGTGTCTGGCATCAACCTGGAAGACGGCGGCAGCGACCCCGAGTTGCTCTGCGCCAAAATCGCCAGTATCAAGCGCGTCTGTGCTCAGCAAGGCCTGGATGTTTTCATCAATGCGCGCACCGACGTCTACCTGCGTCAGCTTGCACCTGCGGGTGAGCGCGTCGAAGCGACCCTGCATCGCGCTGCGCTTTACCGTACCGCTGGCGCCGACGGCTTGTTCGTACCTGGCGTAACCGATGCGGAAGAGATTCACGAGCTCAGCAAGCAGGCTCAACTACCACTAAACGTCATGCTGCGGCCTGCACTGCCAAGTCCACAAGAGTTGGCGAAGTTGGGAGTGCGTCGACTCAGCGCCGGCTCGAATCTGGCGGAATCGGTTTACGGCCACCTGCAGCAACGCGCCAAGGAATTTCTACAGAACGGAGTTGCAACGCCATCGCAAGGTCCGTCCTATCCCGAACTCAACGCCTTGTTCGTTGGTCGCTAAATCGCACGAGTGGCCACCGTACCGCTGACGCCACTTCGCAGCGCCCGCGAACAAGTGGCGATATGCCCATAAACATAGGTAAGCGCGCCGCCCGGTACGGGGAGGTGCTGAAAATCCATTCAACCCCACTGACGCGAGTGGCATCGCGCAGACCCTACGCCAGCCACAGCTCCAGCGTTTGCGCCAAGCCGAACAGCACCAGCGCACAGGCCGTAATCGCCAGCCACGTCATGGAGCGAACCATGATCGATTTCATGCCCTATCCGCCATTCCCCAGGGGGGTACCAACTATCAACGGCTAAGTGACTGTTGTCAAAGGTAAATGCATTACCTTGGCGCGAACCGGCGCTACCTCACATTGTAGGAGCGACGTGAGTCGCGCCCGGAAACTTTGGCCCTAGGGAACAGCGACCTTCGCTCACGACCGCCAGCCACATCCGACCCATCAATCCGGGTCACCACTAGCTATCGAAACCTGCGTCGTCTCCGGAATATCGTCCCACACATAAAGCAGAACCTCCGGCCCCCACGCTTTCCTCAGATTCCAGTTGGAATTGGTCAGCGGTCGGTAAGTGCGTTCACCCACGACAATCTTCTTGCCCGGACCTTCCGGCAGTTCGATATCGATTAGATGCACTTCATCAGGACCATCGTATAGGGCTACTTTCATCGCGCACCCATTGCTTGCTGGGACGACAACCGCTGCGGTACCGCAGGGTTTTCTGCGGAGGAGTTATATCCCCGGATGTGTGAAGAGTCCGAATGTGCGAAGAGATCGCCACACCTGTGACAGGCGCAGCTGGCGGGCCTCCGCTTCCCTTCTCCCTCCGGGAGAAGGTGCCCGAAGGGCGGATGAGGGAATGGCAATGACTCACTAGCTGGCTCTACTACAAGCGGACATCCCATTCCCTCATCCGTCGCTGCGCGCCACCTTCTCCCGGAGGGAGAAGGAAACCAACTCTCTACGCTTCCTTTTCCGAACTAGTTTTCCGCAACAACGCATACACAAAAGACTGCTCAACCCCACCCGGCGTCTGATGACGCTCAGCAAGAGAGCCGACGAGCACGAACGAAGACCCCAGCTCAGCAGCAATCTCCCCCGCCGAACGTCGAGCCACCGGCAAGCCCGAGCAACGTTCCGGACCATCGGGCGCAAAGCCACCGATGACTGCATAACCACCCGGCGCAAGCACACGATCCACTTGCGCGGCATAAGCCTGCACATCGGCCGGCTCGGCAAGGAAATGCATGACGGCTCTATCGTGCCAATGCGTGTAGGCCGAGGCCGACAAGGTCATTCGGATTATGTCGCCCACCAGCCACGTCACGCGGCTGGTGCGCGTCCCTAGGCGCGTCTGTGCAGCGCCAAGCGAAGCTGCCGAAAGATCGAGAACGGTGATGTCCGCCACTCCTCTTTCAATCAGATCGTCCACCAATGTCGAAGCGCCGCCGCCAACATCGATAATGCGACTGGTGGAATCGAGGCCAGCTTGCTCGAGCAGCTTTAGCGAGGCATCGAGATGCGGGCTGTACCAGCTGACAGCGGTGGGCGCCTTCTGTTGGTAGACGGTTTCCCAATGAGTGGTGCGGTCTGGCAAATGGGGATTCGGCATGGAGCCACCTAGCGTTTGGCACTACGACTTTGCGCTCTTTGGCTTGTTAGGACAAACACCGGCAGCACCTGGACGGCAACTATCGCCGCGAAAGCCTCAGATGCGCTGCGCTTACCTGGGCTACGCTTGCTGCGCCAGTTTAGTGTTGATCCAGGTAGCGGATCTGGGTCGCTCCGCCACTTTGTAAAATGATGCCGGTGCGGATCTCCGGCAGTAGCGTGGCGACGGGATGTGAGGTGTTCGCTTTGTAGCGCCAAGCCTCACCGCCTTGAAGATCAATCAGTTCAATCTTGCCGCGCATGGACTCGTTGCCCGCCAGCACCAGCCACGCTTCGCCCGGAGTGTACGAAGCCCAGTGCACGGTCTGCAGCGTAACGGGATAAGTACGCTCGCGTTGCCAGTTCTGCGTGTTCCATTGCACAACTTCGGCTTGCTGACCAGAGATGATCGGAGGATGCTCTCGCCGTTGCGCCTTTGGAAGCCAGTTCACAGTGATCAACCGTCTGCCGTCGTCACGCAGCATCACCGCCAATATGTCGGTGCGAGCTTCCAGATGATAGGTGGATGTTTTATTGACGACATTCAACCGCGGAATCTCGCCTGTGGCATCCAGTGTCAGCAACAGCAATTCACCACTGGAGGTACCCATAGCGATCAGGCCGGAGGACTTGTCCGAGGCAAGCGCTGTCACTTGGCCTTGGATATCCAGGGCCGGAGTGGTCACGGTACGTCTTGCATGGTCGTACACGCGCAGCTCGTCGGCGCTTGCAATAAGGTAGAAGCCAGCGATCGGCCCCTCGGCCAACGGCCCACCGTGCCATTCACCCGGAAGAGCCAACAGCAGTTCGCCGCTACGCGCGTTCCACACTTTGGGCATGCCATGCGGGTCGAGACCCATTACGGTAGTTCCGGCCGAACTGGTCAGCACTATGCCGTCTTCCGCGCCAATCACGATATGGTCGATGCGGACGGTGTGCGCTTCACGTGAGATGCGTGAGTCAGTCGTGCGCGCGTCCCACAATTCCAGCCTGCCACTGTCCCGCCCCACCGCCATGATCTTTGTTCTTGGGTCATACGCCACCGCGCTCGCACTGTCGTCCATACGGCGATTGAGGTCGATGAAGTTCTGAACGAACTCGGCAGTCGGATAGGCATTTCGGGAAGTCGGCCCACACGACGTGAGCGCCAACAGCACGCACAGCGACGGCAACACTGCTGTCCATCTTCCCAAGTATCCCGTACCCATATCAGTCCGTTGAGCAACGATTTCCGCCTTTCTAACATGCCAGGCACATCAGCGGCGAGACAGCGAAATGCTTGAAACCGGTAGTCAATACGTCGGGGCTTGTCCTGCCCACTGGCGTGATAACAGCTGCACACGCGAAACCCCTGAGAAGAGGTCGGCTTCGCAGCCAATCTCAATGGATCTTCTGATGGGGTAACACCCAGTATTCGGGACCACTGCCACAAGACTGGCTGGCTGGCTGGCGGAGAGAGTGGGACTCTCCCGCATCCTCCCCCAATCCTTTAATTTCATTGACTTTCAATTACTTGTACTGATTACTGGCCTAGATATATGACCTAGACCGATGCTAGTCTAGGCCAATGGGCTCACCTTCATACCTCAAACGGCGCGGAACCATTTGGTACGCGCAGCTCTTTGTGCCGCTTGATCACCAGAACGCAGTCGGCGCGAAGGTACTCACTCAGTCGCTCGGCACCAGTGACAAGGCCGAGGCAAATCGACTGAAACACGCGGTCCTCGCCGAGATGCAACGACGCATCCAAGGCGCGCGCGTAGCCACCCCTCCTGCGAACGCGCAGGCAGATGCCGAGGCGCTACTGGCTGCTGCCCTGGAACTCCGCAGCGGGGTGGACTCTAGCGAGGATGCCGATAATGCGGAGCGCGCGTTTGACGCCGGCCTGGACTACTTCCTAGATTCCCAGGCACGAAAGCACGGTGTAGACGAGCACGGCCACCCTCTCCTCCCTGCGGCCGCCCTCGGCACCATCCGGCGCGCCCACAAGGCCATAAGCGGCACCCTGGCGGACACCCTAGGCCAGCGTGTGGAAGCCTACCTCTCGGAACGCTCGGGGCCACTTCGGGTCCGCACCGTCGATGAGAAGCGCCGGCACCTTATGTCCTTCGCCGAGTGGTTCGGGGTGGACCGAGCATGCACCGATGTCACCCGAAGGGACGCAGGCCGATACGTAGAGACGGTCATCCAGCGCCGCACACGGACGCTGCCGGACAACACCACAGCCATCCTTTCCGAGTCGGCCCGAGCCAAAGAGACGAGCAGCCTCCGCTCCTTCTTTGAGTGGGTGATGTTGCGCGGCGTGATTGACTCCAACCCGTTCGACCGCATGTCCACATCCATGCGAACCTCCAAGCGCGGCAAGGAGAAGGCTCGCCGTCCCTGGAAGCCGGAGGAGTTGGCGAAGGTGTTGCGGGGGTGCCCTGAGGGCGACCCTTTATGGGCCCTCGCAGCGCTGGGCGCGTATACCGGTGCACGCCTAGAGGAAATCGCGCAACTAAAGGCGAGCGATGTCGATAAGAAAGCTCTAGTAATCAGGGAGGGTAAAACAGGAGCCGCGTCGCGAAGGGTCCCCATACACCCTGTGATATCCCCGCTCGTTACGAAGCTTGCTGCGAATACGCCTGACGGTTACCTGATCCCCGGCCTTCTCACCTCAGGCAGGGACCAACTACGCGGCGCTCAGATAGGCAAGCGCTTCCAGACTTTGCGCCGGACTGTTGGACTCGCCGACCCACGCTTGGTGTTTCATTCGTTTCGCAATACCGTCGCTACACAACTAGGCGAGGCAGGCGTGCCCCTACCAATTGTCCAATGGATTATTGGACACGAGCACTTGAATCGCCCCGGGTTTCGTAGACACCTCGCAGCCATAAACTATGGCTTAGGCGGAGGTGGTTATGAGCACGAAGCGGTACACCGATGAGTTCA